>NZ_JAMSKS010000070.1:0-869 GCF_024436645.1 Rhodococcus sp. T9N
TCGGCGGCGTCTTGGCGTGTGTCGTAGGGGCCGCGTACGTCGTCGGGGGTGGTGGATCCTTTGTCGGTTTGCAGGATGACGTAGCTCATTCCGCCACCTGCCTGAAGATCCGGGAGCGCACTCGAGATGCCGGAAGGATTGCCTGAAGCCGATCAAGTTCGGCCGTCAACGTATCGAGGCTGGAATAGCTGGCCTCGTGAACCCATCCGCCAAGTCGCGCAAACTGGTAAGCGGATCGAATCTCGATACATCCAACGGCTTTTGGGATCTGGCTTCTTTGCATGGATTGCTCCAGCTCTGTCTGCCTTTGGGCTTTGAACGCTTCGAATCCAAGGTTCCATTGATCGTCGGCAATGACGCCATGCCCGACATGTTCGACCGCAGACAGGATGCCGTACTGGTCGAACACTGCCGTATCGGCGTCTTCGAGCATCCGGGCAAGGCTGTAGCAATCATCGACAGAGTCCATGATGTGCATTTCAGGGGCGCCGTAGCGTTGGGCGAACCACATGATGTAAGTGCCGATCTGAATCATGACCCCACCCGCCATCCGCAGAGTGAGCAGTGCCAGCGGAAGGTGCACTCGCCGTTCATGTCCATTCCCAGACTCGTGAACAATCCCGATGCCACGAATCGCCCACAGATCAAACACTGTGGTTGAGGAGGACGTGCGTCAGGCATCGCGTCCCAAAACGCGTCCTCTTCCGCCCTCTCCGCTTTGAGTTCCGCTTGAAATTGATCCCACGTAATGTCGCTCATGCCGCCACCTGCACTGAGTTGTGGCGTGCGATGTCATTCGCCCATTCGGGATCACAAGTGGCGCAGATGCAGTCAGGTCCGTGGTCGTTCATGCTGGCTCACCGCCTGGT
>NZ_JAMSKS010000071.1:0-676 GCF_024436645.1 Rhodococcus sp. T9N
GCGCCGAGTTCCCGGAGGCGACGTTCGATCGCCCCGAGCCCAAGGTCGCCAAGGTCGAGAAGCGAGGCGGTAAGTTCCGCGTCACCGACGAGGCCCGTGACCGCAATGACCTCTCGTCCATCGAGACCGAGGGTCGCAAACTCGGCAACAGCATCACCCGCGATCTCCACGCGGAAGCCATCGCGACGCTCGAAGCCAGCATCACCGCCACCGGCGCTGATGTGCAGGTTGTCGGCACGTCGTGGGCGGGCGCGAAGGCTGCAACCCTGACCACGACGTCGAATGCAGCTCAGCCTGCAGCGGACTTCGCGGCAGTGCAGCTCAAGGCGGAGACGTTCGAGCTCGGCAACGAGTTCAACCTCTGGATCGTCAACCCGGCTCAGATGCTCGACTTCCAGGTCGTCTACGGCGATCGCTGGAAGGATGTTCTGTCGAACTGGAACACCGACATGATTGCCAGCAATCAGGTTGCAGCCGGTTCGGCATACGTCGTCGAAGAGCGCGGTGTCGGCGAGTTCCGCACCGAGCAGCCGCTGCGCACCACTACATGGCGTGACGAGGCAACGGAATCCACCTGGGTTCAGACCTCGATCCGCGCACTCTTCGCGGTTACAAACCCGTTGAGTGTCCTCAAAGTGACAGGGTTGGCTGCTTAATGTCTGCGGTGGAGCGCACC
>NZ_JAMSKS010000072.1:0-666 GCF_024436645.1 Rhodococcus sp. T9N
CATGTCTTTCAAGCCTGTCACGCTCACTTCCCCTCGGGGCAACGAGTATGTCGCCGGTAGTGCGATCGAGGTCAACAACCTCTTGACCAAGGGTTACAAGCTCAAGACGCCGACGCTGGCCAGTGGCGGCGTTGTCGAATCCAAGTCCGTCACCAAGTAATTCGAAGACCGGGGAGATAATCATGGTTGTCAAGAAGAAGTCGCGTTGGTCCATCCTCAAGGCTGAGGCCACGCAGAACTACACCACCAAGGCGCCATACGAGTTCGATGCCGTGGATCCGCCGATCAAAATCAAGGCGCCCGACACGATCGAGCAGATGCTCGCCATCGCAGCACTTCTCGACAACTCGGGCGCTGTGTCCGAGCGGGATTTCAAGTCGTTCCTTGCGACATTCTGCGGCGATTCCTTCCCCGCGGTGTGGGAGGTTCTGCGCCACGAACCGTTCGCGGTACTTCTGCCGTTCGTGGAAGAGCTGAATCAGTACTTCGGCTCAGTCCCCGCGGAAGATGCCGAGGTGGAGGAGATCCCGGGAAAAGAATTGGACTCGTCCAGCTGATCGAGCGCTACTACAAGGAAATCGAGTGGGATCTACAGCGACGTAACGTCGACCTGCTCGATTTCTTTCGTGGCACTCGACCGTGGGCGCAGTTCTATCGCTTCGTCGA
>NZ_JAMSKS010000073.1:0-623 GCF_024436645.1 Rhodococcus sp. T9N
ACCGTCGAATCCGAAATCAACCGACCCCGACCGATCACCACCAACTGCTCCGCCGTGAGCGCCATCTCCGACAGAAGGTGACTCGACACCAACACCGTGCGGCCCTCGGCCGCCAACCGCTGCATGAACTTACGAATCCAGACGATGCCCTCCGGATCGAGACCGTTGACCGGCTCGTCGAACAACAACACCTTCGGATCCCCCAACAACGCACCCGCCAACCCCAGACGCTGCGACATACCCAACGAGAACCCGCCGGCCTTCTTGCCCGCCACCTCGGACAACCCGACCAACCCGAGCACCTCGTCGACGCGGGACTTCGGGATCCCGTTCGAAGCAGCCATCCACTGCAGATGCGCACGCGCACTGCGATTGGGGTGCACCCACTTCGCATCCAGCAACGCGCCGACCGTCCGCAACGGCGTCTTGAGCTCGCGGTACGGCTTGCCCTCGATCAACGCCGCACCCGACGTCGGCTGATCCAAACCCAGGATCATCCGCATCGTCGTCGACTTACCTGCACCGTTCGGGCCCAGGAAGCCCGTCACGATGCCCGGCTTGACCGTGAACGACAAATCGTCCACCGCTTTCGTCGGTCCGTAAACCTTGGTCAATCCCCTCAG
>NZ_JAMSKS010000074.1:0-605 GCF_024436645.1 Rhodococcus sp. T9N
GATGCCGAAAGCTGTTGCGGTGGAGGTGAAGTGATACCTGAATTTTACCAGGCCGCTCATGCTATTTCACCTCGGTTTCGGTTGGCGCAGAATCGATTTCGAATGGATCGCCGTAGCCCGCTTCTCGTAGAAGTTGGGCGTAATCGGCCAGCGGCATGATGGCGAGCCGGTGCGGCGGCTTACCTCCAGGGCGGGAGCGCTTCCATGTCAGGAATGCGTGCACCGCCTTCGATCGCCGCTTCTGGTCGTCGAGTTCTCTCAGCCATGCGGTCCAGTTTGGGGTTGCGACATTCTTGACTTGGGCGATCACGCTGGGCGCGAGGCCGACAGCGTTGTCGAGGAAGATGTCGCCTTGGTCTTCGGCCCTGCCTGCCCTGGTTCGTTCGGCGTGGGGGAATCCTGCGGCGCGGAGGATGGCGAGGACTGCCCGCTCCTCGGTGTCACCCTTGGCTTTGTTGCGGTTCGTCATTTCTCCACCTCGACCCATCCGAGGTGGTAGGTGACACCTTTGCGGAGGTGGAGTTCTGCGTCGATGAGGTAATGGAGATCTTCGGCGGCGTCTTGGCGTGTGTCGTAGGGGCCGCGTACGTCGTCGGGGGTGGTGG
>NZ_JAMSKS010000075.1:0-587 GCF_024436645.1 Rhodococcus sp. T9N
GATGCCGAAAGCTGTTGCGGTGGAGGTGAAGTGATACCTGAATTTTACCAGGCCGGTCATGCTATTTCACCTCGACTTTGATTGTGACGCCGCCTATTTCGTCAATCTCCGCGAGTCGTTTTGTGGCATACAGAGTGACCACTTGACTGTCATCGGCGATGAGGATTCCAGTGATTGCGTCAAGGATTGCTCGGGAGAGTTTGTCGATGTCCGGCCTCTTGATTGCCGCCGGGGTTGAGCGTTTCGGCGCCGACTTGGGGCGAGGCATAACGAAGTCGAGACGAATGGCCACCGCCCCGCCAATCAATCCATCAGCGTGTGGATGCGCAGCCAAGGCGACACGCTCACGCCATGGCCCAAGCGCTTTGGATGACTCGATCATTCGGCCATGCCCGACATGGCGCTTACTGCCCTGCGGTGCAGGAGCTCCGGGGACGAAGAATGAGATCATTTCTCCACCTCGACCCGTCCGAGCTGGTAGGTGACGCCTTTGCGGAGGTGGAGTTCTGCGTCGATGAGGTAGTGGAGATCCTCGGCGGCGTCTTGGCGTGTGTCGTAGGGGCCGCGTACGTCGTCGGGGGTGGTGG
>NZ_JAMSKS010000076.1:0-564 GCF_024436645.1 Rhodococcus sp. T9N
CATCATGACCGCCAGCCGAGCCTCCGGAATCGTCGCCTCCGCACTGGCTTCCGCGAAACAGGACGGCATCAACTACTCCGAGCATGTCGCCGACCGAGTCCTCGAAGCGCTGGGGGCCAAGGGGTTCGTGATCGTCGAGAAGGCGACACAGGAGCCGAACCGCCATTGGCCGACATGGGCTGATGTGCCCGAGGGGGTGTGGGTCCGTGGCGAGAATTCATCCCTGGACTGGGAGTGGGTCAAGAGTCACAGCACCGCATATGCGGTGGACCTCAATGCCGATGTTGGATATCGATCATCCCTGACGTCGAGTCAGTTGGATGCACTGGCCCCATTTAAGGCGGTGTAGCCATGAACTGGCAGATTGTGATCGCGCTCATCCTCCTCACCCCGCTCGCCGTATCGGTGGTGGCTGGATATTCGAAGTGGACGCTATACGTGTGGAAAGTGCGGAGTGATATCAGCCCTCCCGGCCGCGAATTCTGGTTCTCCTGGGTCGTTGTGCACGTTCTAGCCATGGCACTAGCTGGCCTATGCCTACTAGCCCTAGAGGTGCAGCCATGA
>NZ_JAMSKS010000077.1:0-543 GCF_024436645.1 Rhodococcus sp. T9N
CGGCCTGGTAAAATTCAGGTATCACTTCACCTCCACCGCAACAGCTTTCGGCATCACTGCGGCCGGTTTGGCGTTCGCAGGTTTCCTGACATTGACCGCGCTCTCGGATGTTCTCGAGCGCCATCCCGGAACGAGGAACTCATGAGCGACATCACCGCGAGCATTGCGAAGGCGATCCAAGTGGAGACCGGCGGAAACGTCGAGGGAAAAATCCCCGAGTGGTGGGCGGAGTTGATCGGCATGGTTCTGGCCGAACTCCAGTCGGCTGGCCGTCTCGTTCCAGCCGGCGGTATGGCACTCACCGCCGAACGTCTCACAGAGTTGATCAAGCACGCCCCGGCTCCGAACGATGGGGACTACAACGACGGCTACGTTGCCGCTCTCACAGACCTCCGCGACGCCCTGTTCCCGGCAACCGAACACGCCGAGGACGCCCCTTGCGCTATATGCAACGTCAACGAGACCAACCATGCGGGGGTCAGCTACTACCACCCATTCACCACGGAACTTGGTCCGTTCGATGACGAGGGCAACGACAGGCCC
>NZ_JAMSKS010000078.1:0-527 GCF_024436645.1 Rhodococcus sp. T9N
GACAACTAAACGCACCACAGCACCGACAAGGCGCCTCTCGCAAACTGGCGGGGGGCGCCTTGTCGTGCATAACGGCGGGCGGAAACGCCTTCAAGGAGAGCCCTGATGGCACTGGAATACTCAACCGTCCGAATCAACATCACCACGATCGCCGCAGACGGCATCGACGTCGACGACATCCCCGACGACACCCCGTTGACCGGCAGCCTCGAACTCGCACCCATGATCGCCGCAGGATCCGCGATCCAGTACGACGACGGCGGCACACTCAAACTGAAGACGGTCTCGCCCATCACAGTCGACCTCGGCGTCACCGGCGACATCTCCCACCAAGGCCGCGACTACGTCAAGGTCCTCGCACCCACAGCGTCGACAACGAACCTCGCGCAACTGCAGTGGCGCGCCAGCTTCAAGAACCTCCGCTACGGCTCGCAGGTAATCACCATGCAGCCGATCTACTTCTATGCCACTCCTGGCGCCGAGATCAACCTCGCCGACAATGTGAATGTTGCGCCGTCATCGTTGGC
>NZ_JAMSKS010000079.1:0-512 GCF_024436645.1 Rhodococcus sp. T9N
ATGGCGCGTCAAAAGCAGCGGCAAGTCGACCTCGCTCTCACTGCCTTGGGTGTGGATCTGTAACGCCTCGGGCTCGAACAAATTCATAGGGGGCGCGGCATGGCTGTCCAATTTCAGGCCGGAACGGCATCCATCAAGATCTCACCGGATCTGACCGGATTCCATCGCAGAGTCAAGACGCAACTCCGAGCCGAGCGGGTCGAAGCTCCCGTTGTCATCGTCCCGGATATGAGCCGGTTCAAGCAGGAGCTCACGGCCAAGCTCAGCAATGTCACGGCGAAGATCAAGGTCGAGGTTGCACCTGACCTGACGAACTTCTCGCAGCAGTTGCGGACTCGGCTGGGTGCGATCAATGCGAATCTGAGAGTGAAAGTCTCACCAGACTTCTCAGGGTTTGCGGCTGACCTCCATTCACACCTCGGCGCTTCGGCTGCGAATATCACGATTCCTGTTGATCTGGACTTCACCCGCGCTCGGGAGCAGTTGCTCCTGTTCCGTCTCGAGGCCAGTCA
>NZ_JAMSKS010000007.1:0-270743 GCF_024436645.1 Rhodococcus sp. T9N
ACTGACATTCATCGACACACTGTTGAGTTCTCAAAGAACACGCACACACCATCACCACGACCCTATGGCCGCCGCTCCGGGGCAACTTTTCCAGCCTATCCCAACCTGGCCACCGGCGCAAACCGGAACCCCGTGAAGAAAAACTGGATTGTGTTCGCCAGGCACTTCGTACAACCTCGTGTCACTCACCCTCGCAGGTGGGAGTCGGTGTCCGTGTCGCTCTGACCTGGACAAAGTTACGCGAAGATCAACACAACACCAAATCGCCAGGTCAGAGGACTGCGGTCGGTTAACTTCACGGAACCCAGTACCTCTCGGCCAGTTCTTCGACGATCGGATCGCCTTCCTCGGCATGCTCCAACGCTTCGAGATCGTCGTTGATCGACACCAACCGCGGATCGTCACCCTCAGCTTCCTGAATCGGGTGCCGACCGTCCTCGGCGAGTTGCCTCAGCAACTTTTCCTTGACGCGGGCTTTCAACGAATCAGCCATACCGCCAGCATGTGCCGCGCGGGCCCAGTTGTCGAGGCCTACTCGTCGTCCTTCTTGCCGAAGACACGTCGTGCCGTCGGAATCAAGATGATCAGCGCGCCGAGCAGAACGATGAGCGAAAAAACCTGCAGTGCCATGTCGACCTCTTACCGTCACGCCGGCGCGAGCCAGCTCCCCCACGGGGTGTTTCGAACAACCGTAAATGCAACGAGAACTCCGAGCACCACGATCGTCACAGTCGGCCGAAGCACGATCATGCGATCCCGCGTGCCTTTCCAACGGCGCACTGTCCAACCGATCCACGCGATCACCAACACCGCGATAAACGGCACGATCAAGGCATTGCTGGACACTGCGGCGCCAATATCCAGATTAGTCAGGTCATTGACCGCACGAAGGCCACCACACGCCGGGCACCACAATCCCGTCAACGCGTACATCGGACAAACGCCGTAACTACCCGCGCTGTGGGGATCACGGAAGTGGAGTACCGCGGCGGCCGTCACGGCCACTGCAGCAACACCGACGGGTGCGGCCAGCGAGCGTCGTCGACTTGTGACCGCTTCCAACTCCATGGCACCCACTGTAAGAGACCCCGGCAGCGACTAGCGGGCGCGAACGACTACCGACCGGACCACCATGTCGTGCCAGCACTGGTGCTTCGAGTCCCAGAGCGGCCAGAGATAGTTGAGGAAGCATGCCCCACCCAGGATCGCCATCATGATCCAACGAAGCAGCGCCATCACCGGGCCGAGCGGTACACCGTCGGACTCCCGAATCACCGAAATTCCCAGCCACTTCTTGCCGAGCGTCTGTCCGGTGTTCCCTTGTCTGAAGACGAGGTTCCATACCTCGATCAAGAAGATCGCCAGTATGCCGACGACCATGACGATCACGCCGACCGGATTGCCGCCTTCAGCGCTCACGCTGCCGTCGTCGTATGTGGTCACTTCGGATCCGGAGAACGCGATCACCGCCCCGATGATCGCGAGGATGACGCCCGGGAGCGGAACGACAAAGCCGTCGAGGATTGACGCGAACACCCGCGAGATCCAGCTTGCGTACGGATAGGCGGGCGTCGGCGGCTGATAACCCTGCGGCGGCATCGGCGGCATCTGCCCGTACGGCGGCTGATTCTGCGATGGTTGACCTGGTCCCCAGTTCTGATCCGACATCGAGGTCTCCCCTGTTCAGGCACGTGTTCGCCGAACTCAGGATAAACCGCACATACGCAAGAATTGGGAACTAACGACAAGAGCCCCACATCCGGATTTCCGGGTGTGGGGCTCTTGGCTGAGCTGCCTGAGAGAATCGAACTCTCGACCTTTTCATTACGAGTGAAATGCTCTACCGACTGAGCTAAGGCAGCGTGCCTTTCGGCGGTGGCGAGTCTATCTGGTCAACCCCCGGATCGCGAAAACGGGGGTCGGAAAGCGGCTCCGATGGAGGCAACCATCGCATCGAGCGCCCACTGCAACTTGACGTTGAAGTCGACGGCCTCGCGGCATTCGAGCACCGCTTCGATGCATTTGAGCAACCCCTCCGGGGACGTTCGTGCAGCCAACTCGGCGGCCTGCCGAGCCATGTCGGGATGGGTCGCCGTCGACGTCGACCCCAGCGAATAGGAAAGCGCGTCCCGGTACATGCCGGCCAGGTCGATCAGCGTCCGGTCGAGAAGATCGCGGCGGGCCCGGGTGTCGCGCGATTTCTGACGCGCTTCGAGGTCCTTGATCAGACCAGCCGATCCGCGCAGAGTCCCGGCTGTTCCCTTGCCGGTTCCACCACCACCCAAGGAAACCTTGAGCTCCTCGAGCTCCTGTTCCTTGAGTTCGGCGTAGAACGCCTTGGTGTCAGCCTCGATCGACTTCACCAAGTTCTCTGCGGCCTTGTACGCCGTCGAAGCCCCGATCGCGTCGGCGGCTAGTCGAAGCGAACGCTGACGCTCGTCGCGCGCGCTCTCGTCGGTGGCGAGACGCCGAGCCCGGCCGACATGTCCGCCGCTGATCGATGCGGCGATTCTCGCCCGTTCCGGATCCAGCCCGTCGCGGTCGATCAGTACCTGGGCGATCGATTCGACGGACGGCGTCACCAACGGCATGTGCCTACACCGCGATCGGAGGGTGACAGACATGTCTTCCGGATCGGTCGTCGGCGCGCAGAGCAGGATGACCGTGCGGTCCGGCGGCTCCTCGACAACCTTCAGGAGGGCGTTGGCTGCGCCTTCGGTCAAACGATCGGCATCCTCGACCACGATCACCTGCCACCGCCCCGTCGTCGGTCGACGCGAAGCGATGTTGACTATCTCGCGCATGCCTTTGACGCTGATGCTCAGGCCGTCGGGGATGATCCGTCGTACGTCACCGTGGGTTCCACCCATCGTCGTCGTACACGCATGACACTCACCGCACCCTGGTGCACCGTCGGAGGTGCACTGCAGGGCAGCGGCGAAGCAGAGAGCAGCCACCGAACGACCTGAGCCGGGTGGCCCGGTGAAGAGCCACGCGTGGGTCATCTCCGAGCCGCTGGAATCGCCACGAGCCGACAGTGCAGCATCACGCAGGCTCTGCTCGACGTCGTGCTGACCCACCAGCCGACCGAACACACCTCGTTCGGCCACTTCAGTACTCATGCAAAAACCCTAACCGTCGGCACCGACGAAGCCTTACGAGTCCTTCTTCGCCGGAGCCTTCTTGGCGGCGGCCTTCTTTGCCGGGGCCTTCTTTGCGGCTGTTTTCTTGGCAGCGGCCTTCTTTGCCGGAGCCTTCTTGGCCGCTGCCTTCTTCTTGACCGGGCCGCGCGCACGACGATCAGCCAGCAACTCCGATGCACGAGCATCGGAAATGGATTCGACGTCGTCGTCCTTGCGAAGGCTGGCGTTGGTCTCGCCGTCGGTGACGTACGGACCGAAACGGCCGTCCTTGATCACCATCGGCTTCTCGCTGACCGGATCGACGCCCAACTCACGCAACGGAGGCGTTGCAGACGCCTGACGCCCACGACGCTTCGGCTCGGCGTAGATCTTGAGCGCCTCGTCGAGCGTGACGGTGAACATCTGCTCTTCGTTGGCGAGCGAGCGTGAGTCCGTGCCCTTCTTCAGGTACGGACCGTAACGGCCGTTCTGCGCGGTGATCTCTTCCTTCGATTCGGGGTCGACACCCACGACGCGCGGAAGCGACAGCAGACGCAGCGCATCTTCCAAGGTGATCGTCGCCAAATCCATGGACTTGAGCAGCGATCCGGTCCGAGGCTTCGGGCCCGCGACCTTCTTGGCAGCCTTCTTCGCAGGCGCCTTCTTGGCAGCGGCCTTCTTCACCGCAGTCTTGGTGCTGCCCGAACTGATTTCTTCCGGCTCGGGAGCGGTGACGGGAACGATGTCCGGTTCCGGCTCGGCCGGCGGTTCGGGCAGGATCTCGGTCACGTAGGGACCGAAGCGGCCTTCCTTCGCGACGATCTCGTGGCCCGTCAGTGGGTCGACGCCCAGCTTGCGGCCCTCTTGAGGTGTCGAGAACAACTTCTCGGCGTACTCGGGAGTGAGCTCGTCCGGTGGCAGGTCATCGGGAAGATTTGCCCGCTGCGAGATCAGATCGCCTTCGGGATCGTCCGGATTCTGAACCATGC
This sequence comes from Rhodococcus sp. T9N, assembly GCF_024436645.1. Lineage (NCBI taxonomy): Bacteria > Bacillati > Actinomycetota > Actinomycetes > Mycobacteriales > Nocardiaceae > Rhodococcus > Rhodococcus sp. T9N. The sequence goes on from NZ_JAMSKS010000007.1 coordinate 4,112, forward strand.
GCTCGAGATACGGCCCGAACCGGCCGACGCGCACATGAACCTCGCGGCCCTCGGCGTCGTCGAAGAGACGAATGGAGTTGACCTCGCGAGCGTCGATCTCCTCCAGGTTGACTCCGACCATCTTCTTCAGCCCGCCCTCGCGGGCGACCGAACCTTCGGCGCCTGTCTCGCCGCCGAAGTAGAAGCTGCTCAGCCAGTTGCCGCGCTGCTCACGGCCGCCGGCGATCGCGTCGAGATCGTCTTCCATTCCTGCCGTGAAGTCGAAGTCGACCAGCCGGCCGAAGTGCACCTCGAGCAGTCCGATGACGGCAAACGCCACCCAGGACGGAACCAGCGCGCTGCCACGTTTGTAGACGTATCCGCGATCGAGGATGGTCTTGATGATCGACGAGTAGGTCGAAGGACGGCCGATGCCGAGTTCTTCGAGCGTCTTGATCAGGCTGGCTTCTGTGTAGCGAGCGGGCGGGTTGGTGCTGTGCCCGTCCGGATCGAGCTTGGTGGCCGTGACTTCCTGGCCCTTGACCAGTACCGGAAGCCTGGATTCGGCGTCGTCGGACTGACCGCCGGCTTCTTCGTCGACACTTTCGACGTAAGCCTTGAGGAAGCCGGCGAACACGATGGTGCGACCCGAAGCGGAGAACGTGCAGTCCTCGCCGGTGCCTGCCGTGCCGGAGATGCGAAGCGTCAACGTCGTACCGCGGGCGTCGGCCATCTGCGAAGCGACGGTCCGCTGCCAGATCAGTTCGTACAGCTTGAACTCGTCGGAATCGAGCTTGGAGTGCAGCTGACCCGGGGTCTGGAACACGTCGCCGGCGGGGCGGATCGCCTCGTGGGCTTCCTGCGCGTTCTTGACCTTGCGGGTGTACTGACGCGGCGTCGGATGCACGTATTCCGGACCGTACAACTCGGTGGCCTGCGCACGAGCGGCAGCGATCGCCGACTCCGAGAGAGTCGTCGAGTCGGTACGCATGTAGGTGATGTAGCCGTTTTCGTACAGACGCTGTGCGATGCGCATTGCACGCTCGGACGTGAAACGAAGTTTGCGTCCGGCTTCCTGCTGGAGCGTCGACGTCATGAACGGCGGGTAAGGCTTGCGCGTGTACGGCTTGTCCTCGGCGGAGGAAACCGTGAGGTCGACGCCCTGCAACGCTTCCGCGAGACGACGCGCGTACGCCTCGTCGAGCACGGTGACCGCGCTGCCCTTGAGCTTTCCGTCAGCTCCGAAATCGCGACCGGAGGCGACACGCGAACCGTCGACGGAGACCAGGCGCGCACCGAAACTACGCGGGCTGGCCTCTGCACCGGCGTCGAGCGTCGCGGAAATATCCCAGTACGACGCCGACTTGAACGCCATCCGCTCGCGTTCACGCTGGACGATGACGCGAGTGGCCACCGACTGGACGCGGCCGGCCGAGAGCTTCGGCATGACCTTCTTCCAGAGAACCGGGCTGACCTCGTAACCGTAGAGACGGTCGAGGATGCGGCGGGTTTCCTGAGCATCGACGAGGTCGGTGTCGAGTTCGCGGGTGTCTTCGGCGGCAGCACGGATTGCCGGCTCGGTGATCTCGTGGAAGACCATTCGACGAACCGGAATCTTGGGCTTGAGGGTCTCGAGGAGATGCCAGGCGATTGCCTCGCCCTCGCGGTCGGGGTCAGTTGCGAGGAAGAGCTCGTCGGCGTCCTTCAACAGAGACTTGAGTTCGGCGACCTTGCCCTTCTTTTCCGGGCTCACGACATAGAGCGGCTCGAAGTCGTGATCGACGTTGACGCCGAGACGGGCCCACGACTCGCCCTTGTACTTGGCCGGAACGTCCGCTGCGCCGCGCGGGAGGTCGCGAATGTGACCGACCGATGCCTCGACGACGTAGTCCTTACCGAGGTAGGGAGCGATTTTGCGCGCCTTGGTCGGTGACTCGACGATCACGAGGCGACGAGGGTTACCGGACGCTCCCTGACCGCTGCCGTTGTCCGCTTTAGCCACCTGCTGCCCGAGCCTTCCTTTGGACGTTCACTGCCGTCGGCAGATCTTCAGAACTAGACGTGTGGAGCAAGTTATACCCCGTGTCTCTCTTTACAGAGTGACATACCCGCAAGACATTCGTGCAGATCAGTACAGTATGGGCTCCGTCGGACACGCGGCATGAGCACTGTCAGACGTGCGGCCAGGCGACCGAGGTGTCGACGTGTTTCGGCGCCTCACCGAGGTATTCGACGAGCTTTGTCAGTCTCTTCTTTCCCGACACACGGAGCCCCGGACCCGGTGTCCGGTTACCCAGTTGAGTCGGCGCGATACCAACCCTCATCAAGGCCTGAGCCAGCGGTGCGTGTGTCTCCTTCGCATGGGGGTCGAGGCCGAACACGAATCGTTCACCGCCTTCTTCGAGGCGGCCGGCGGCGACGGCCCACACTCGGAGTTGGCGAGAATTAGGAACCCACCCGACCGGCACCGCCTTCACTGCTCCCTTGGTCCATTGCACGGACAGCGGAAGGAGTGCGGGCGTCGACTGAGTTCGGACGAGTGGGCTGCCTTCTTCGCTACGCGTCACCTCGGCCCCGAGTCCGCACTGCGCGATCAACTCGGCAACGGCCTGTGCTCTCCAGTCCCGATCCACGACGATCGAGATCCGCGCGCGATCCTCCGAGGTCACGACCTGCCCCGGTCCGGCCAGCATTCCGGCAAGGTCCGTCACGGCAGGTGGAATCGACTCGGCAGAGAAAAAGGACAGTTGGCTCACAGAGTGAAACGTAAGCCACGAAGGTATCGACGGCATAGACGACCGGCCGTGGCCGAACAGCTGCGTGCATTCACCTCGGACAGGGAAAGTACTAACTCAGCCCGAAAAGATTTGTCCCCCACCGCACGGATGCGATGGGGGACAAATACTGTCCGAACTATTCGCTCAGCAAGTGAGCGGAAAAATCAGACCGCGCGAACGCCGGTAGCCTGGGGACCCTTGGTGCCCTGGCCGACCTCGAACTCCACACGCTGGTTCTCCTCGAGGGTACGGAAGCCGTTGCCCTGAATTTCGGAGTAGTGAACGAAGACGTCTGCGGAACCGTCTTCGGGAGCGATGAAGCCGAAGCCCTTTTCAGCGTTGAACCACTTCACAGTGCCCTGTGCCATGCTTTTCCTTCTCTTTCTAACACCGGATTCGGTGAACAGCCCTTACAGTCCACCGGGCCGGTTCCGACCGCTGTACGTCTTTATTTCCCCCTCAGGAAAGGCAGAGCACCGCGCCCGCAACAACGATCCTGCGAGCGTGCACTTTCTCAAGCCTACGAACACAGAAGCTGCGACCGATTGTCAGTCAACCATGTTCTCCGCGTGCACAACAGTCGAAAAGGGAACTAAAAACGTTAAAAGTTCGCTACGAGAAAAACAGCCCACGATCGTGGTTTCCCGCGCGCGCGCCGAGCACCCGGTTCCACCAAGACCGCCGACCGTTGCGTATCATCAAAACTGCAGGTAGCGACAGTTTCCGATTGCCGCCACACCCCAACGCCGAGCCCGGAGAGTCACGTGAACGCACCTTCCCCGACTCCCGCCCCGGGAGGGAAGCCTGGCGAGACCTACGGGCAGATGCTGCTCGATCGGGTCGTCGCCGGGGTCAGTGGAAGCGAAAAACCACTGATGTTCACCGCGCAGTTACCTGCTCGCGTAGCCGAGTTCACCGAATGGCCGGAGTGGGTGCACCCCAGCGTCGTACGTGCGCTCGCCGAGCACAGCGTGCGGTCCCCGTGGATCCACCAGAGTGAGGCCGCCGACCTCGCTTACGCCGGAAAACACGTGGTCGTGGCCACCGGTACGGCGTCGGGTAAGTCACTGGCGTACCAACTCCCGGTGCTGACGGCCATGGCGACCGATCCGCTCGCAACAGCCCTGTACCTCTCCCCCACCAAAGCGCTGGGCTCCGATCAACTGCGAGCAGTGCTGTCCCTCACCGACTTCGACGTCGAACTTCGCAGCACGAACGCCAGTGCGTACGACGGCGACACCTCGCAGGAACTCCGCACTTGGGCACGTGAGAACTCACGCTGGCTCTTCACCAACCCCGACATGATCCACATTTCGCTGCTTCGTACCCATCAGCGATGGGCGCACTTCTTCCGCAACCTGAAATACGTGATCATCGACGAATGCCACTCCTACAGGGGAGTCTTCGGATCCAACGTCGCGCTCGTGATCCGGCGACTACGCAGAATTGCAGCCCGTTACGGCGCCGAACCTACCTTCATCCTGGCGAGTGCGACCACAGCAGATCCCGGCGCAGCGGCATCGCGGCTGATAGGCGCACACTGCACCGAGGTCACGAAAGACGGATCGCCGCACGGCCCACGCACCGTCGCGCTGTGGGAGCCGCCGCTACTCGAGGCATTGACCGGCGAAAACGGTAGCCCGGTACGACGTCCCGCGGGCGCGGAAGCCGCGCGGATCATGGCCGACCTCATGATCGAAGGCGCCCGCACTCTCACCTTCGTCCGCTCCCGCCGCGGCGCCGAACTGACCGCGATGGCCACCAAACGTCTACTCGCCGAGGTGGACCCGGACCTCGCCGAGCGAGTCGCGTCGTATCGCGCCGGATATCTGGCCGAGGACCGACGCGAACTGGAAGCTGCACTCGCCGACGGCACACTGCTGGGCGCAGCCACCACCAACGCACTGGAGCTCGGCGTCGACATCGCAGGCCTCGACGCCGTTGTCGTGGCAGGCTTCCCGGGCACCGTCGCCTCGTTCTGGCAGCAAGCGGGTCGCTCCGGGCGACGCGGTGAGGGTTCACTCGTCGTGTTGATCGCCCGCGACGATCCACTCGACACCTACCTCGTTCACCATCCGTCAGCGGTACTCGACAAACCCGTCGAGGCGACGGTGACAGATCCCGGAAATCCGTACGTCCTGGGACCACAACTTCTCTGCGCTGCAATGGAACTCCCACTTTCCGATGCCGAGGTGGACGCGTTCGGGGCTCTCGAGGTTCTGACGAGACTGTCCGAGGAAGGCAAGATCCGGCGCCGAAAGCACGGATGGTTCGTCACCGCCGATTCGAACCCCCACGGCTCTTTGGACATTCGCGGCGGCATCGGAACTCAGGTGGCCATTGTCGACGGGGAATCCGGCCGGATGCTGGGCACTGTCGACGCGGGCCGCGCTCCGGCCACAGTTCATCCCGGCGCCGTGCACATCCATCAAGGCGAGACCTACGTCGTCGACGAACTGGACCTCGACGTCGGACTCGCATTGGTACACACCGAGAATCCGGACTGGACCACCTCGGCCCGCGAGACCACCGAAATCACGATCACCGAACAACTCGAGCACAAGAACTACGGCGACATCGCCGTCGCTCTCGTCCAGGTCGAGGTGACACATCAAGTCGTCGGATACCTACGACGGTTGACTTCGGGTGAAGTCCTCGACTCGATCGAACTCGACATGCCCGCACACACTTTGCCCACCAGGGCAGTGATGTACACGGTCACGCCGGAACTCCTCGAATCCATCGGGGTCCCGCCCGAACGGTTCCCCGGATCACTGCATGCCGCCGAACATGCCGCAATCGGCCTGCTGCCACTGGTGGCGATCTGCGACCGCGGAGACATCGGCGGAGTGTCCACCGCGATGCACGCGGACACCGGACTCCCGACCGTCTTCGTCTACGACGGTCATGCCGGCGGCGCCGGGTTCGCCGACCGAGGGCACAGCGAACTGTCCCGATGGCTCACCGCGACGCGCGACGCCATACTGTCCTGCGAGTGCGCTCACGGTTGCCCGTCCTGCGTCTATTCACCCAAGTGCGGCAACGGAAACGACCCACTCGACAAAGACGGCGCGGTCAAGGTTCTGACCGCCGTCATCGACACCATCAGCTGACCGGACCCGCACGCGCGTAAGCCTGCGCATCCCCGATCCCGAAGCCCGACAACAACACCGGTGCGCGTATCTCGACCAATACATCCCACCCCTGCACCTCGCACTCCTCGAGCACCGTACGCATCCGCTCCGCGATCACCGCGGACATCTCACACGCCGACTCGTCGCCGCCGTCCAAGGCGCCCGCACCGCCGAGAGCCGAAAGATCAGCGGCCGACTGAGCCGTGTGCCGAGCCACCACTGCGGAACCGACATGCAGCATCCCACCGGTCACCATCACGATCGCCGCCAGAACGCAGCACGCCAGAACCGTGGCAACACCTTCGTCGTCACGTAGGTTCACCCCTCCTCCACTCCCGACTCCACAGCTGCCACCGCCTCGGAAGAAATGTCGACCAACGGCAGCAACGCACTCTCGGCGCTGACAACGGCAACGGCAAAACCGTCCACGATCTCCACCGAGATCGACGCATCTTCGGGTGCGATCCGGCGGGCCGTGGTGACCGCAGACTCACGATCACCACGTGCCACCAACCGCGCGGCCTCACGAGCGGCGTCGACACACCGAACCTGCATCGACACCGCCAGGACTCCGCCGATACACAGCACGACCACCGTGACGATCGAAGCCAGAGCAATCGCGGCCTCCACCGTCACGGCGCCGTCGTCGGCTTGCCGAATACCTCTCGTGGACAACATCACACAGCTGTCTTGAGAGCCTTGTCGATGATGCCTGTCAGCGCCGAGACAATGGAGTCGCCAGTGACAACCGTGTACAGGACGGCACCGAATGCGGCAGCCGCAATCGTGCCGATCGCATACTCCGCGGTGGACATACCGTCGTCCTCCGTTACCAACAGCGCAAATCTGGCCGACACCGTCCTCAACGTCTTCGAAATCATTTCTCCCCCTTCAATCGAAACCTGTGGCAGCACTTCTGCCGCAGGAGCTTTCACTCGGATCCGGCTCACAGCAGGCCGTTACCGAGCACAGTCGTGGCAAGCCCGATCACCACCGGGACGATGCCCAAGGCGATGAACGCCGGCAGGAAACACAGCCCGAGTGGACCGCTGATCAGCACTCCCGCGCGTTCGGCTGCGGCGGCAGCAAGATCCTCGGCGTCACCTCGACTGCGCTCGGCGAGTTCGGCCATGGACGAGGACAGCGACGAACCCGAACGGGCGGAACGCCGAGCCATTCTGGCGAGCGCCTCGGTATCGGGATCGAGAGCGGCCTCGCTCCACGCGGCGTCGGGATCGGCACCGAGCGCCAGAAGGTCGGCGACGCGACGAAGCGAGTCGGCCATCGGTTTCGGTGCCGTCGACGCCATCGCTGTGATCGCGGCGGAGACGGGAAGCCCCGCTCGTAGGCAGGCCCCGAGAAGGTCGAGACTTGCGGCAACTGCGAGTGGATCCGGCTTGTCTGGGACTGGAACCGAATTTTCTGTTGTTGTGTCCGCGAAGAGAATTTCTGCCGCCCTGGCCGAAGCACCGCGCCGATCGGGAATGATCGCGAGCGCCAACGCCATCATCGCCACGGATGCCCAACTCACGACGTGACCTTCGCAGTTATCCGGTCGGTCCAGAGCAGACCAGCTGAGACACAAGCGGTTCCGATCACCAGGAGCACGCCGCCGAGCCCACCTCCGAACAGCACGCGCAGCGGCGAAGCACCCATCAATTGCCCGAGACCGATCCCCAACAGCGGGAGAAAGGCCAACACCGCAGCGGTCGCCCGAGCGCCCGCCAACCCGGCCTCGGTACGCTGACGAAAGCGTCTACGTCCCAACATATCCGTCCGGACGGCGCCGAGTAGTTCCGCCAGCGCCAGCCCGTGTTGGTCGGCGACCCGCCAGACGGATCCGATGCGGGAGAACTCACGCTCGATGCACGAATCCGGTACCGCGAAGGCCGCTGCGGCAGAACCACCGAGACGCGCCCTGGCCCCAGCGGAACGGAATACGGCACTCACTTCTCCGGTACATTCCTCGCCTGCAACAGAACTGGCCGCTGCAGGATGCGCGCCGACGCTCAGCTCGGCGATCAGCACCTCCAGACCGGAGAGCAGCATCTTCTGTGAGAGATCCCGGGTTTCGGCTGCATTCGCGCGTCGGCCACGGAGGATCAGGGTCCCGGCGAGGACGACAGCCGCACACCCTGCCGGAAGACCTCCGAGGATCCACGCGGCCGAAATCGCGAGAAATGCGGCGACGAACTGCCACGGAATCTGCCGGGAGGACTTGCGGACGCTCGGGGTGTACGTGGCGAGCCGAGCACGTGAATCCCGCACCGGCGCAATCGAGACCGCCAACGCGAAGGCCAAGAGGGAAACCGTCACGTCCCGACCTCTCGATTGCGAAGCCGGAACATCCGCTCGAGCCGCTCACGACCCGAACCGCCGTCCGGCCACGCCTGCATGATTCGTACATACCCGTCCGCACCGCGGTCGATGACACCGATCTGTTCGAGACGCCTCGATCCGTCAGCCAATCTGTGCACGTGCAGGATCACTTGAACTGCCGCGGCAAGTTGACTGTGCAACGCGTGGCGATCCATCCCGCCGAGCGCCGCCAACGCCTCGAGTCTGGCCGGCACCTCTTCGGGCGAATTGGCGTGAACGGTGCCGGCGCCGCCGTCGTGGCCGGTGTTCATCGCCGTGAGCAGATCAGTCACCTCTGCGCCGCGGACCTCACCGACGACGATGCGATCGGGACGCATTCGTAGTGCCTGCCGAACCAGATCGCGCACCGTCACCTCTCCGACGCCCTCGACGTTGGGAGCTCTGGCGACGAGGCGGACGACGTGTGGATGCGGCGGCGCCAGTTCGGCCGCGTCCTCGACACAGACGATTCGCTCGCGCGGGTCGACCGCGCCGAGCATGGCGGACAACAACGTGGTCTTTCCCGCACCGGTCCCGCCGATCACCAGAAAAGCCAAGCGACAAGAAATGATGCGATTGAGGAGCTCCCGCGCGTCCGGTTCCACGGCGCCGTGGGCGGACAGCGCGTCGAGACCCTGTGTTGCGGGCCGCAACACTCGCAGTGACACGCAGGTTCCACCCTGGGCCACGGGTGCGAGTACGGCATGAAGTCGTACCCCGAAGTGCCCGTCGCCGACGCCCCGCAGGCGGCCGTCGACCCACGGTTGGGCGTCGTCGAGGCGTCGACCTGCCGACAGTGCCAACCGCTGCGCCAGTCGACGCACGGCTGCCTCGTCGGTGAACCGGACCCCCGACCTTTCGAGGCCGACCCCGCGGTCCACCCAGACCTGATCCGGCGCGGTCACCAGTACGTCGGCGACCCCGGGTTCGTGCAGCAGAGGTTCGAGCGGCCCCGCGCCTGTCAGTTCCGTCTGGAGCACCCTGACGACCTCCAACAGATCCGTGTCCGCCAGAACGCCCGAGGACTCAGCTCGCACGGCATCGGCAACGGTGGCCGCCGTCGGCTCGCCGACCGACGACGCCGTCAATCGCTCGCGAACTCGGTCGAGCAGTTCGGCCGTGACCAACGCACTCATGCCGCAGCCCTGCGCGGGCGTGCGCCGGATTCGACGGCGTCGAGTACCGCTGTTGCCGCCACACTCAACGGACAACCGCGGGTCAATTCGAGGCCACCACGCTCGAGCATCGGCGCCAGCGATCGGTGGCCGCGCATCACGGCCGTCAGGGGCAGGCCGAGCATGTCTGCCACATCGGCGCCGCGTAGGCCTCCCGGTGCCGGCCCACGCACGACGAGCCCGACGTTGGAGTTGTGTCGCACCACCCAGGCTCCGACCTTCTCGGCCGCGACGCATGCGGCCACGGTGGCCGGAACCACCACGAGCACCGAATCCGACATCTCCAACACGGCCTGACCTACCTCGCTGGGATGACGTGGCACGTCGCAGACCACGAGCCCGCCGGAACTGCGACCTGCGTCAAGCACGGCGCGAACGGCGGTCACTGTCGGACCGTCGATCTCCCGGCGACTGCTCGCCAGAACCCTCAGAAACTTTCCCTTCGCCGGCAGTGCATCGCGCAGCGCCTCCGGGGACAACCGCCCGCCCTCGACGGTCAGTGCACCCCAACGTAATCCGGGAGCAGTCTCGATACCCAACAGCACGTCGGCGCCGGAACCGAGTGCGTCGACGTCCACCAACAGCGTCGGGACGTGACGTGCCGCCGACGTCAACGCGACAGCCGCAGCAGTTGCCGAGGCTCCGCCGCCGCCACAACCACCCACCACGCTCACGACGGTGCCGTCACCACTGACGTCTACGTGATCGGCCAGAACTGCGACCAGCGCGTTCTCTTCCTCGGGCAAGGACAGAACGCTGTCGGCTCCGATCGCGGTGGCGCTCTTCCAATCGTCGACGGTCGGTGTGCCGTCGCATACGAGGAACACTCGCGTTCGCTTGGGGGAACGAGCCAGAGCATCTCGCGCCGCCGACGCGTCCAGTACCACCGCCGAGGCCCGGTTCCACTGTTGCCGGGACACGGGATGTTCGGCCTCGTCCAGCCGGCGGTCCACCGCGGCAGCGACGCGTCGCACGCTCGCGAGGATTTTCGCGTCGTCGACGAGAACCAGAATGGGAGCCCCGGTTTCCTGAGAGCTGATCGTCGTGTTCATGACTGCAGAGCCTGAACGAGCACCGGCACCGAAAACAGTGGGCCGAACAACCCTGTGGACAACTGGGAGGTTGGGGAGAAACAGGCCTGAGACAGAGGACGGCCCCCGCCAATGGGGGGAGGAGGCGGGGGCCGTCTGAGTTCAGCCCCGGGGGGTCGGGCTGAACTAGTTCGAACGAATCGAACAGCAACGATCTTACACCCGCCATCGGCGAGAAATGCAAGCCTGAGCTGCACTGAACTGCTGTTTTTCGCCGAAAGAGGACGCTTGCCGAAGAGCACACGAACCGCCTGTCGGACTATCCTCAATCCTGTGACCGACAAGCCTGCGAACGGACTGAATACCGGGCGGACAGCCGCTTTCTTCGATTTGGACAAAACGATCATCGCGAAGTCGAGCACCCTGGCGTTCAGCAAGCCATTCTTCGCACAGGGTCTGATCAATCGACGCTCGGTTCTCAAGAGCAGCTATGCGCAATTCTTGTTTTTACTGTCCGGCGCCGATCACGATCAGATGGAGCGCATGCGCGAGCATCTGACGGCGATGTGTGCGGGCTGGGACGTGGAACAGGTGAAGGCCGTCGTCGCGGAGACTCTGCACGACATCGTCGATCCACTCGTCTTCGCCGAGGCGGCCGATCTGATCGCAGATCACAAGCTGCGTGGACACGACGTCATCGTCGTGTCTGCTTCGGGTGAAGAGATCGTCGCACCGATCGCCCGCGCCCTCGGCGCCACCCATTCCGTCGCGACGTCGATGAGGGAGGAAGACGGCCACTACACCGGCGAGGTGGACTTCTACTGCTACGGCCCCGGCAAGGTCGAAGCCATGGAAAAACTCGCCGCGGAGTACGGTTACGACCTCGCCGCCAGTTACGCCTACTCCGACTCGGTGACGGATTTACCCATGCTCGAGGCTGTCGGACATCCGACCGCAGTCAACCCCGATCGAGCGTTGCGCAAGGAAGCGGCCGTAAACGGTTGGCCCATACTGACTTTCTCGAATCCGGTCTCACTTCGTGCCCGATTGTCGGCCCAGTCCACGACCACGGTGGCTACTACCGCTGCGGTGGGAATCGCAGCTCTGGTGGCCGGCGCCATGACCTTCGGGCTACTGCGCCGGAAACGCTGAAATCCAAGGCCCACAAACAAAAATTGGTACTTGCTGTGAGCCCGGACACAGGGTACAAAGGAGTTACGGAAGAACGGAAGGCCAGGAACGGCTCGGAAGAGAAGGACCGTTTCCCCAACCGAAATTCCTAGCACGGGCACTAGGGCACCCACGCGGAGCACAAGCCACTATAAGGGCAGAAGCGTTGTGGGCCTGCGAGATTCGTTCAATTTGAGCGAGGACCCCGCACAGGTTGCGGGGACGACCTCAGAAAGTGCGATCCCTCGCCGAGGCCACCCACACAACCCACCGAGCACGCTTGGTAACGAGTAGTCCGTGCTGACGGGCGGCGAAGTCGAGTTATCGGCAGCGCCGCCCGTTCGTTATGTTCCGGCAGGGGCAATTTGCCGGACTATCCGGTAGCGGCGTCGGCAATCGAAGTCGCCTCTCGCGCACCGGCTTCGAGCGCACCACAGCACAGAATCACCCAACTGCCGACGCCCGCCGGATTTCCCGAAGCGAATCCTGCCGCGCCGTCCGTGTACGCCTGTGGCCGCCGAAGCCAACTGACCTCGGGGACCCCGAGATTGTGCGGATCCAGCCCCGACGAGACCGCAACCAGACGCGAGGCCGCGCGGGCGACGATGCCGTCAGCGGTGCCGAACGGGCTCAGCGCCAAGAGTTCTCCGTGTACGACGGCCGCCAGAACAGGTGCCGGTGCACTGGTTCCGCCTGTAACGAGTTGGGCGAGAGCGTCCAACCGCTCCCCCACTCCGCGATCCGACCGTGGCCGCCCCAGTTGATCTGCGTCCTCGACGAGATCCGCCGCGGCCAACAGGTGCAGCCGGGCCAAAGCCTGAAGTGGGGCGCGCTTCCACGTCGACTCCATGAGCGGAAGACTGTCGCCGTCGAGAGCCTGAGCCACGCGCAGAGCACCCGCGAGAATCGGGTCACCGGCCATGCCCTCGGCCGGCAATTCGGTGGTGCCTCCGGCGAGCGATGCGGAGGCTCGCGCAGCGCGAACCGCGGCTTCGGCGGCAGTCGTGGGCCAACCGCGACGGTTGGTCTTGTGCCGATGAACCTCACCCAGAGCGTCGCGCGCATGGTCGGCGGCGGCGCGTACGCCTGGAAGATCGACGAGGGGCTGCAAGGGGTCCGTCACGATCAACGACGGTACCCTTGCAGCCCCTCTGCGGACTTGCCTACCTACCTGTTGCGTCAGCTTCCCAGCTTGATGGACCCACCGGGAATCGCGTCGAGCAACTTGCGTGTGTAGTCCTGCTGCGGATTGCCGAACACGTCGTCGATCGGTGCCGATTCGACGATCGAGCCACGCGACATCACCAACACGTTGTCCGCGATCTGACGAACCACGGCCAGGTCGTGCGTGATGAAGAGATACGTCAACCCGAACTCTGCCTGCAGGTCGTTCAGCAGGGTCAAGATCTGATCCTGCACGAGCACGTCGAGAGCGGAGACCGCCTCGTCGCAGATCACGACCTCCGGTTGCAAGGCCAGTGCTCGCGCGATCGCGACGCGCTGACGCTGTCCACCGGAGAGTTCGTTCGGGAACCGACGCATGACCGACTGCGGTAGACCCACCTTGTCGAGAAGTTCGCGGACGCGAGCCTCACGCTCGGCTTTGGTCCCGACCTTGTGGGTACGCAGCGGCTCCTCGATCGTGCGGTAGATCGAGTACATCGGGTCGAGCGTGCCGTAGGGGTTCTGGAAGATCGGCTGCACTCGGCGACGGAATGCAAAGGTTTCCTTCGCACCGAGTTTCGCCACGTCCTGACCGTCGAAGACCACGTTGCCTGCGGTGGGCTCGAGCAGACCGAGGACCATCTGCGCGACCGTCGACTTACCGGAACCTGATTCCCCGACGATCGCCGTTGTGGTTCCGCGGCGGACCTTGAAGGACACGTCGTTCACGGCTGTGAAGTCGGTGGTCTTGCGGAAACCCTTGCGCAGCTTGAACACCTTGGTCAGATGATCGACGACAAGAACGTCGTCGGTCGCCTTGCCGAAGGACTCTGCCGTACTTTCCTCGGCCTTCACCGCTTCGGCGACCTCTTCCGCCTGTTCGCGAATCTCGGCGCGTGCCACCGACGAGCTGAGCCGCTTCGACGCCAACGACGGCGCAGCAGCGACCAGCTTCTGCGTGTACGGATGCTGCGGGCGCTTCAGAATCTCCAGTGCCGGACCGGATTCGACGATACGACCCTTGCTCATCACGATCAGATGCTCGGCACGCTCGGCGGCCAACCCCAGATCGTGGGTGATGAGCAGAACGGCGGTGCCGAGTTCCGTAGTCAGACCGTCGAGGTGGTCGAGGATCTGACGCTGGACGGTGACGTCGAGCGCCGACGTCGGCTCGTCCGCGATCAGGAGTTTCGGACGAGCGGACAACCCGATCGCGATCAGTGCGCGCTGACGCATACCGCCCGAGAACTCGTGCGGGTACTGGCCCAACCGGCTCTCGGCTTCGGCGAGGCCGGCCTCCTCGAGCAGTTCGGCGGCCCGAACCTTGGCTGCCTTGCCCTTGGCAATTCCGTTGGCGGCCAGAGCTTCCTCGATCTGGAAGCCCACTTTCCACACGGGATTCAGATTCGACATCGGGTCCTGCGGAACCAAACCGATCTGGCTGCCCCGGATGTGGACGAAGTCCTTCTCCGAAAGTTTCGAGATGTCCTTGCCGTCGAAGATGATCTCGCCTGCCGTCACCTTGCCGGTGCCGGGAAGCAGATTGATGATCGAGTGCGCGGTGGTGGATTTACCGGAACCCGATTCGCCCACGATGGCGACCGTCTGACCCGGATACACGGTCAGGCTGACGCCTCGAACTGCCGGGACCGGACCGGAATTGGACTGGAACGACACCTCGAGATCACGAATCTCGAGCAACGGAGTTTCCTCCGAGGTGAGAGTTTCCTTGGTGGTCATCGTGCTCACCGCTTCCGCGACTTGGGATCGAGGGCGTCGCGCAGAGCGTCACCCATCATGATGAATCCGAGGACGGTGATCGCCAAAGCCGTTGCCGGGTAGAACAGAATGGTCGATCCCTGACGCAGCGTCACCTGAGCGTTGCTGATGTCGCCGCCCCACGAAACCTCGGTGGACGGAAGTCCGATACCGAGGAAGGACAGCGTCGCCTCGGCGACGATGTACGTGCCGAGCGAGATGGTGGCCACCACGATGATGGGCGCCAACGAGTTCGGGATGACGTGGCGGATCAGTGTCTTGAGCTTCGAGACACCCAACGCTTCCGAAGCCATGACGTAGTCGTTGTTCTTCGCCGAGATCACCGCGCCTCGAGCAATTCGTGCCATCTGCGGCCAACCGAACAGTGCCAGGACGCCGACGACGGTCCAGATGGTGCGATCGGTGAACAGCTGCATCAGGACGATGGCAGCCAGGATCAGCGGGATGCCGAAGAAGATGTCGGCGACACGGGAGAGGATCGAATCGGTCCATCCGCCGTAGAAACCGGACAGCGCACCGAAGATCACGCCGATCACCAGCACCGACGCAGTGACACCGACGCCCACGAGTACGGATGCGCGAGCACCGTAGATGGTGCGCGAGTACACGTCACAGCCCTGGCGGTCGAAACCGAACCAGTGCCCTGAGGTCGGCCCCTGCATGCTGTAGGTCAGGTCGCAGAACCGCGGATCGGTGCTCGTGAACAAGCTCGGAAACGCTGCGATGACGATGACCGCGAGGATGATGATCGTCGAGATGATGAACAGGGGGCGCTTGCGTAGGTCGCGCCACGCATCGGTCCACATGCTGGTCGGCGCCTGATCGAGTTTGACGGCGTCCGTCTCCCCGGGTGCCGCAACTTCGGGCGGTGCCACGAAATGACTTTGCCGGACGGCGCGTCCGGTCTTCACGGTCTCAGACATAGCGGATCCTCGGATCGAGCGCGGCGTACAAGAGGTCGACGAGCAGATTTGCGATCAGGTAGATCACGATGAGAATGGTGACGAACGAAACCACCGTCGGCGCTTCACCTCTGGTCACGGCCTGGTAGATCGTGCCGCCGACGCCGTTGATGTTGAAGATGCCCTCGGTGACGATGGCGCCGCCCATCAACGTTGCGAGGTCGGCGCCCAGGAACGTGACCACGGGGATCAGCGAGTTGCGCAACACGTGCACGCGAACCACTCGTCCACGGGAAAGTCCCTTGGCGGTGGCAGTGCGCACGTAGTCGGCACTCAGGTTCTCCGCCACGGACGTTCGGGTCAGTCGCAGTACGTAGGCGAACGAGACCGAACCCAGAACCAGGGCGGGGAGCAGGAGATTGGTGAAGCTGGTGTTGCCACCGACCGTCGGCGGGACGATGCCCCATTTGACGCCGATGAAGAACTGAGCCAGGAAGCCGATCACGAAGATCGGGATGGCGATGAGAACGAGGCTGAACAGCAGGACGGTGCTGTCGAAGAATCCGCCCTTACGCAGGCCGGCGATGAGGCCGAAGCCGACACCGAAGACGGTCTCGACGATCAGTGCCATGAAGGCAAGTTTCATCGTGATCGGAAATGCCTGTGCCAGAACTTCACTGACAGGTCGTCCGGAGAACGATGTGCCGAAGTCCAGCGTGAAGATGCCCTTCAGGTACAGCAGGTACTGCTGATAGAAGGGGAGATCGAGGTGGTAGCGCTCCCGAAGCTGTGCTGCCACAGCCGGACTGAGCGCCTTGTCGCCCGCCAACGCGGCAATCGGATCACCGGGAAGCAGGAAGACCATGGCGTAGATCAGAAGAGTGGCCCCGAGAAAAACCGGGATCATTTGAAGCACTCGGCGACCGATGTACCAGAGCATCGGATCACCTCCTTGTCGATGATCGTGTACGTCAGCGGACAGTCCGGTGTGAACACGAGTTCGGGACGGCAGGCAGGGCGCCTGCCGCCCCGAACTCACGTTTCAGATGCGGATCGTTCTACGCGTCAGTTCTTTTCGATGTCTTCGTAGACCGGAACACCGTTCCAGCTGATGGTCACGTTGGAAACGTTCTCCGACCATCCACTGGCAGCGTTGCGGTACCACGTCGGAACTGCGGGCAGGTCCTTGAGCAGGACTTCCTGGGCCTGATCGAGCAGTTCCTGAGCCTTCGCCTGATCGGTCTGGCCGGCCGATTCGCGCAGGAGGCGGTCGAACTCGGGGTTGGAGTACTCACCGTCGTTGGAGCTGCCGCCGGTCTGGTAGTTCTGCGCCAGGAAGCCGTACTGCTGCGGGTAGTCGCCCTGCCAACCGGAGCGGAAAGAGCTCTGGATGGTGCGGTCGGTGGCTTCGGTGCGGATCTGAGCGAAGGTGGCGTACTGCTTGCCCTTTGCGTCGATACCGAGGGTGTTGCGGATGCTGTTCGCCGTGGCATCGACCCATTCCTGGTGTCCGCCGTCGGAGTTGTAGGCGATCTCGAAGCTGCCGGACCACGGTGCGATGGCGTCGGCCTTGGCCCAAGCAGCCTTGGCCGCCTCGGGATCGAACTTCACGTTGCTGTTACCGGTCAGCGAGTCGTTCCAGCCCTTGATTGCGGGGCTGGTGAAGTCGAGTGCAGGCGTCCTGGTCTTGTTGAAGATCTGCTGGGTGATCTGATCGCGGTTGATCGCCATCGAGATCGCCTGACGGCGGAGCATGCCCTCTTCGCCGCTGAAGTGCGGCAGGCGACCCGGGATCGTGAACGTCTCGATGGTTGCCGACGGCTGGTTGACGGTGCGTCCGGGCAGGTCCGACTCGAAGGTCGTGACGGCGCTCGGCGGAACCTGGTCGAGAACGTCGACGTTGTTGGCCAGGAGATCGGTGTACGCCGTGTCGAGGCTGTTGTACATGATGAAGTCGACGCCGGCGTTCTTCGGCTTACGGTTGCCGTTGTAGTCCGGGTTCACGACGGTGTCGATGCGGACGTTGTGCTGCCACGCGCCGGTTCCGTCGAGCTTGTACGGGCCGTTGCCGATCGGGTTCTCACCGAAGGCGGTCATGTCCTTGAACGCGACCTCGGGCAGCGGGTAGTACGCCGTGAAGCCGAGGCGATCGGGGAACGCCGACTCGGGCTGCTTGAGTTCGATGGTGAAGGTGGAGTCGTCCACAACCTTCAGACCCGACATGGTCTGTGCCGTCGGAACCTCGGCGGCAACTTCGTCGTAGCCCTTGATCGGATCGAAGAACGATGCCTGAAGCTGAGCGTTGGTGGAGAGGGCGCCGTAGTTCCACGCGTCGACGAACGACTTCGCGGTGACGGGGGTGCCGTCCGTGAAGGTCCAACCGTCCTTGAGCTTGACGGTGAAGTTCTGACCGTCGGTGCTCTCGATGGACTCGGCAACCTCGTTCTCCGTACCGCCGTCTGCGGTGTACGAAACGAGACCGGAGAACAGCGAGTCGAGGACGCGGCCGCCCATGTTCTCACTCGTGTTCGTGGGGATCAACGGGTTCTGAGGCTCGCCCGCCCAGGCGTTGACGACGCCACTGGACGATCCGCCCGACGAATCGCCGGACGAACATGCCGTGATCAGCACTGCCGTCATTCCGAGCGCGACCGCGCCCGTCGCTATGCGTGAGATACGCAAAGGAATTCCTTCCACATCTAAGTGACCCCGAGCATGCTCGCGGCCTGCCGACAGCCGTAACTGCCGGCGTCGTGTCGCCTACAACTGAAAGTGAACGTGACTTCGAGTTGTGGTCGAATAATGGTTTGACAATAGACACATCCGACGCGGGGCGCGCATCGCACCCATTGTCCGCAATTCCGAGGGAAATCTGTCCGCGCCCATTCACTCGTCGGCGGAAGCGACCACCCGTCGCATCAATTCGACCGATCGTCGCAGGACAACGGGTTGCAACGTGATGCAACGGTGCGTTTACGCGAGCTTGTGACTACCCTCACACGGAGTCAGAAAAGTGTCGATCAAAGTGGAAAGAAGGCCGTCAGCCATGACAAGCGCAGCCGAAACAGACGTCCCCCAGGCATATCCGCCGAGCGCAGAGTTCGCTGCGGCCGCCAACGCGGGACCGGAGTTGCAGGCTGCCGCAGATACCGACCGCCTCGCTTTCTGGGCGAATCAGGCTGAGCGCCTTCACTGGCACGAGAAATGGACCGACGTCCTCGACTGGACCGACGCCCCCGTCGCCAAGTGGTTCGTCGGCGGAAAGCTCAACGTCGCCTACAACTGCGTCGACCGCCACGTCGTCGCCGGCAACGGCGACCGCATCGCCATCCACTTCGAAGGCGAACCAGGCGATTCCCGCGACCTGACCTACAACGACCTCCTCGCCGAAGTCAGCCGCGCCGCAAATACTTTCACCGACCTCGGCCTCGTCGCCGGTGACCGCGTAGCGATCTACATGCCGATGATCCCCGAAGCGATCGTCACCATGCTCGCCTGCGCCCGCCTCGGCCTGACCCACTCGGTCGTCTTCGCCGGATTCTCCGCCACCGCCCTACGCTCACGCATCGACGACGCCCAAGCCAAACTCGTGGTCACCGTCGACGGGCAGTGGCGACGCGGCGCAGCAGCACCCATCAAAACAGCGGTCGACGAATCCGTCGCCGGCGCCGAATCCGTCCAGAACGTGTTGGTGGTCAACCGGACCGGCATCGACGTCGACTGGACCGACGGCCGCGACCTGTGGTGGCACGAAACCGTCGCACAGGCCTCACCCGAGCACGAGGCGCAGGCCTTCGACGCCGAGCATCCCCTGTTCATTCTCTACACCTCCGGCACCACCGGAAAGCCCAAGGGCATCATCCACACCTCCGGCGGCTACCTCACCCAGGCCTCGTACACCCACCACAACGTCTTCGATCACAAAGCGGGACAAGACGTCTACTGGTGCACCGCCGACATCGGCTGGGTCACCGGACACTCCTACATCGTCTACGGACCCCTCTCGAACGGCGTCACCCAGGTCGTCTACGAAGGCACCCCCAACTCCCCGAACGAGCACCGCCACTTCGACATCATCGAGAAGTACGGCGTCTCCATCTACTACACCGCACCCACCCTCGTGCGCACGTTCATGAAGTGGGGCCGCGAGATCCCCGACGCCCACGACCTGTCCTCGATCCGCCTCCTCGGATCTGTGGGCGAGCCCATCAACCCCGAAGCGTGGCGCTGGTTCCGAGAGGTCATCGGCGGCAACAAAGCCCCCATCGTCGACACCTGGTGGCAGACCGAGACCGGCGCGATCATGATCTCCCCACTCCCCGGTATCACCGCCACCAAACCCGGATCCGCCATGGCACCACTGCCCGGCATCTCCGCGAAGATCGTCGACGACGACGCCAAGCCCCTCGGCCCCGGCGGCAACGGCTACCTCGTCCTCGACGAGCCGTGGCCGGCGATGCTCCGCGGCATCTGGGGCGACATGGACCGCTACCGCGACACCTACTGGTCCCGCTACGCCGAAGAAGGCTGGTACTTCGCCGGTGACGGCGCCAAGTACGACGACGACGGCGCACTCTGGGTCCTCGGCCGCGTCGACGACGTCATGAACGTCTCCGGTCACCGCATCTCCACCTCCGAAGTGGAATCAGCACTGGTGAACCATCACGGAGTCGCCGAAGCCGCCGTCGTCGGTGCCGCGGACGAGACCACCGGACAGGGCATCGTCGCGTTCGTCATCCTGCGTGAAGGCGTCGAGAACACCGGCGACGTCCTCATCGCCGAACTCAAGGCTCAGGTCTCCACCGACATCAGCCCCATCGCCAAACCGCGTCAGATCACGATCGTGCCGGAACTGCCGAAGACCCGGTCCGGCAAGATCATGCGCCGCCTCCTGCGCGACGTCGCCGAAGGCCGCGACCTCGGAGACACCTCGACCCTGGTCGACCCCAAGGTATTCGACGCCATCCGCGGCAAGTAGGGCCTTCGGCCCCTGTGCGCCTTTTTGGTAGTCCCCACTACCGGAAAGGCACACAGGGGCGAAGCCCCTCTCGCAACTTCACTTCCTCTTTCGACGTCAGCCAGGACTCCTCGGCTACCCGGATGTCTGCGGCAACCCTCTTGTGCAAGGACTTTCCGCGCGAGGAGAGAAACACGCGTACCTTCCGACGGTCGTCCTCCCCGACTTCGCGGTAGATGAGCGCGAGCGAGACCAACTTGTCCGCAACTCGCGTCAGCGTCGGAGCCGGTGTTCCCGTTCGATCGCGCAGCTCAGCCATCGTCAGCCCCTCGGTCGACGCCAGGGCTTCGAGCGTCATCCAGTGATCAAGAGTGAGATTCTCTGCCGCCAGCGCCTTCTCCGCCGCTGCCGCGGCCATTCGAGCTGCTCGGACCAGCGCAGTCGTCAGCGACGCATCAAGAATTCCGGAGTCACTTTTTCCCACTGATCGCTCCCCCGCTGTTGCGCAGTTCACACTTCTCGGGCAATACTTTCAAATGAAATGATAGTAACCCAGGCCAGGCCGCTGACTCCCGATTCCGGCGGCGACGCATGAGCGCTACCGGCGCGCTCGAACGCGCGCGCAGCGCGGTGTGGCGCCTGGGCATGGTGGTTCCCCTTCAGGGGCCGGCCGGACTGTTCGGCCCCTCCTGCGAAGCAATCAGCGAGTTGGCCGCCCGCGACCTCAACAACTCCGGTGGCGTGCTGGGACGCGAAGTCCAGATCGAAGTGATCGACGGCGGCGCTTCGCCGAGCGTCGTCGCCGCCCGCGTGGGACAACTACTCGACGCCGGCGACATCGACGCCGTCAGCGGTTGGCACATCTCCTCTGTCCGCCACGCTCTTGCACCCGTGGTCGCGGACCGCATTCCGTACTCGTACACCTCGCTCTACGAGGGCGGCGAGGTCAGGTCCGGCATCTACTGCTCCGGCGAAACACCACGGCAGCAGATCGCGCCGGCGCTGAAGTGGCTGCGCGACAACGTCGGAGCGCGTAAGTGGTTTGTCGTCGGGGACGACTACATCTGGCCGCACAGCTCTCTCGGAGCCGTGAGGCAATTCGCCACCGAACTCGATCTCAGCCTTGTCGGCGGTTCGTTTGTCGACCTGGGGCGCGGCAACATGAAACAACTGGTCGAGACCGTCTCGAACTCCGGTTGCGACGGCGTGATCATGCTCCTCGTCGGCCAGGACGCCGTCGATTTCAACCGCGCCTTCGCCCGCCGCGGCCTCGACGAGTCGATGATCCGGTTCAGCCCGTTGATGGAAGAGAACATGCTGCTCGCGAGCGGGCCGAGGGCAACCCGCAACCTGTTTGCCTCCGCCGCGTACTTCCGTTCGATGGTCGACGGCAACTCCATGGATCTTCTCGGGCGCTACGTTGCACTGCACGGCGCGCACGCTCCGGCGCTGAACAATGCCGCCGAATCGTGTTACGAAGGGATACATACCCTTTCGGCCCTGGTGCGGCGCGCCGACAGCACTCATCCGCGTGACCTGGACGCCGTCGTCGAGGGTGCCGCGTACGACGGGCCTCGCGGAACCGTCGAGTTTCGTGATCGTGTTGCACGGCAGAAGATTCAGCTCGCCGTCGCCGACGGACTCGACTTCTCGATCATCGCAACGCTCTGAGATTTTCCCTGAGATCTCCCTCTTGACTTCTGTGGCGCGCATCACTTAGTTTCATTTGGAATCATTTCATTTGAAAGTAACCCGTCCCGAAGTAACCGTCCCGAAGTAACCGGAGGTGCCCGATGGGCAGTGTTGGTTTGCTTTACGTGGGAGCCGTCCTCTTCGTCAACGGACTGATGCTGCTCGGCACAGTTCCCGTTCGATCCGCCTCGGTCCTCAACCTCTTCGTCGGCGCACTTCAATGCGTCGTCCCCACCGTCATGTTGATTCAGGCTCAGGGAGATTCGAGTGCCGTCCTGGCGGCCTCAGGGCTCTATCTGTTCGGATTCACCTATCTCTACGTGGGCATCAGCAATCTCGCCGGCTTCGAGCCGGAAGGAATCGGGTGGTTCTCGCTGTTCGTCGCGTGCGCCGCGCTCGTGTACTCCTTCCTCTCTTTCACAGTGAGCAACGACCCCGTCTTCGGGGTCATCTGGCTCGCATGGGCAGCGCTGTGGACGCTGTTCTTCCTGGTACTCGGGCTCGGCCGCGAGAATCTCAGTCGCTTCACCGGCTGGGCAGCGGTCCTCCTGAGCCAGCCCACGTGCACGGTCCCCGCATTTCTGATCCTGACCGACAACTTCCACACCACACCCGCCGTCGCGGCCGGTTGGGCCGGAGCACTTCTGGTTCTCCTGGGCCTGGCCAAGATCCTCGCTGCACCCAAAACCGCAGTACCCCAATCCCGTCCAGCCTTCAACTGATCGACACAACCAAGGAGTGAAAGACAATGCGACACGGTGACATCTCCTCGAGCAACGACACGGTCGGCGTAGCAGTGGTCAACTACAAGATGCCCCGCCTGCACGATCGCGCCGGCGTCCTCGAGAACGCGCGCAAGATCGCCGACATGATGATCGGCATGAAGACCGGCCTCCCCGGAATGGATCTGGTGGTCTTCCCCGAATACTCCACGCAGGGAATCATGTACAACGAAGAGGAGATGTACGCGACAGCAGCCACCATCCCGGGCGACGAGACCGCGATCTTCTCCGCAGCGTGCCGCGAAGCCGACACGTGGGGAATCTTCTCCATCACCGGCGAACAGCACGAAGACCACCCGAACAAGCCCCCGTACAACACGTTGATCCTCATCGACAACAAGGGCGAGATCGTTCAGAGGTACCGAAAGATCCTGCCCTGGTGCCCCATCGAAGGGTGGTACCCGGGAGACACGACGTATGTCACCGAAGGCCCGAAGGGGCTGAAGATCTCGCTCATCATCTGCGACGACGGCAACTACCCGGAGATCTGGCGCGACTGCGCGATGAAGGGTGCGGAACTGATCGTCCGTTGCCAGGGATACATGTACCCCGCCAAGGACCAGCAGGTGATGATGTCCAAGGCAATGGCCTGGGCCAACAATTGTTATGTGGCAGTTGCCAATGCGGCCGGATTCGACGGCGTCTACTCCTACTTCGGACACTCCGCGATCATCGGATTCGACGGCCGGACGCTGGGTGAAACCGGCGAAGAAGAATACGGAATCCAGTACGCGCAGCTTTCCGTCTCAGCCATTCGCGACGCACGCGAGAACGATCAGTCCCAGAACCACATCTTCAAACTCCTCCATCGCGGCTACTCCGGTGTCCACGCAGCAGGTGACGGAGACAAGGGCGTCGCGGACTGCCCGTTCGAGTTCTACAAGCTGTGGGTCACCGACGCCCAGAAGGCTCAGGAACGCGTCGAGGCCATCACCCGAGACACAGTGGGTGTAGCGGATTGTCGCGTCGGAAACCTGCCGGTCGAGAAGACAATCGAAGCGTAAGGATCTCACTGTGCCTTATATCACCGACATGCTCCATGACCGGAACAGTGCAGCAGCACCACCGCCGGCCGAGGAACGAACCGAACCCGTACCGGTCGGGGCCTTCGACGCTCGCAAGCTCTCGAAAGCCCTGAGTTCCAAGATCGTCGGACAACAGGCCGCCGTCGACGCAGTGGTTCGTGCGATTTCGATCGCGCATGTCGGTGCCACGGATCCGACGCGTCCGCTCGCAAACATCCTTCTCGTTGGCCCGACCGGCGTCGGCAAGACGGAATTGGTGCGGCGCGTGGCCGCAGAACTACGGTCAGGACCCGATGATCTGTGCCGCATCGACATGAATGCTCTTGCGCAAGAGCATTATGCGGCGTCATTCTCCGGGGCTCCACCTGGATATGCCGGTAGCAAGGAGTCCTTCACGCTGTTCGACAAGAACACCGTCGAGGGCGATCCGTACACCCCCGGAATCGTCCTGTTCGACGAAGTGGAGAAGGCCGACCCCACCGTGCTGCGTGCGCTCCTGCAGGTCCTCGACAACGGCGAACTCCGGTTGGCGAACGGTCAGCAGAAGATCTCGTTCCGCAACAGCTACGTGTTCCTGACCTCGAATCTCGGCTCTGCTGCGGTGGCAGAACGTCGGCGCTCTCACCTGCGGCAGCTCGCCGATCGCGTCCGGATCGATCGACCGCGCCATGGTCATCATCTGGTGCAACGCGCGTTGGAGAAGTTCTTCGACCCCGAATTCTTCAACCGCATCGACGAAACCGTGATCCTCGACGAGTTCGACGAACAGACCGCGGAACAAGTGACCCGTCTCGAGATCGAACTGATCACGACTCGGTTGGCCAGGAGAGGCATCGACGTCGAGGTGGAGGACAGCGCCGTCGCCCTGTTGCAACGGCGCGGGTTCGACCCGGTGTACGGAGCACGTGGCCTGCGCCGGACCATCCGGAACGTTTTGGCCGACCCGGTGGCCGCCGCCGTTCTCGACCTTCGGCCGGTCGGGACGCAACCACTCGCCTTGCAGGCGCGGGCAGTTGGTGATCAGATACAGGTAAAGAAAGTCCCATGAGTGCTCGCTCACGTTGCGGATCGAATCCGCAACGTGGGCGACACATTTCAAACATGTCCGCGTAACGCCACCTCCCTAGGTTGGGTGCCTGCACCACAAAGTGCACATGCACAGGCACCCAGGGGAAGTGACGTCATGACAGCAGTGAACGAGCAGGTGTCCGCCGGCGCACCGGACGGGGCAGATCTCGGTGAGAATGCCGCACTGAAGGAGACTCTGGAGGACTACACCCTCCGATTTGCGCCACGCAGCTACCGCAAATGGGGAACCGGCGTCGTCGCGACCTCCGCGCTCGGCGGAATCGCGTATCTCGCAGACTTCTCGATCGGCGCCAACATCGGCATCTCGTACGGCACCGGTAACGCATTGCTGGGCATCGCCGTGTTTGCCGTCGTCATCATGGCGACCGGCTTCCCACTCGCCTACTATGCCGCGCGATACAATATCGACCTCGATTTGATCACTCGCGGAAGCGGTTTCGGCTACTACGGCTCGGTGGTCACCAACGTCATCTTCGCGACGTTCACCTTCATCTTCTTCGCGCTCGAAGGTTCCATAATGGCACAGGGTTTGAAACTGGGGCTCGGGATCCCACTCTCGATCGGCTACGCGGTCTCGACCCTGATGGTCATTCCACTGGTCATCTACGGAATGAAGGCTCTGGCAAAGCTCCAAGTGTGGACGACGCCTCTGTGGCTCGTCATGATGGTGCTGCCGTTCCTGTATCTGCTGTTCAAGCACCCTGATTCGGTGAGCGCGTTCTTCGCCTTCGGCGGTGAGGACGGCGCAAACGGCAAGGGCGTCAACTTCGGATCGGTGATGCTGGCCGCGGGTGTCTGCTTGTCGCTGATCGCACAGATCGCCGAGCAGATCGACTACCTACGCTTCATGCCGCCCAAGACGCCGGAGAACACCCGTCGTTGGTGGGCTGCAGTAATTCTCGCCGGCCCCGGCTGGGTGATCTTCGGCGCGTTCAAGCAGATCGTCGGACTGTTCCTCGCCGTGTACATCATCGCGAACGTCGTCGACGGATCTTCGATCGCCAACCAGCCCGTGCACCAGTTCCTCGAGATCTACCAGGACATGATGCCGCATTTGCTGGCCATGACGCTGGCCGTGATCCTCGTGGTCATCAGCCAGATCAAGATCAACGTCACCAACGCGTACTCCGGCTCACTGGCCTGGACCAACTCGTACACCCGCGTCACCAAGACCTACCCCGGACGCATGGTCTTCGTTCTGGTCAACCTGGCGATCGCACTGATCTTGATGGAAGCCAACATGTTCGACTTCCTCAACACGATCCTGGGCTTCTACGCCAACTGCGGTATCGCCTGGGTCGTGGTCGTCGCCTCGGACATCGCGATCAACAAGTACTGGTTGAAGCTCTCCCCGAAAGTCCCCGAGTTCCGACGCGGGATGCTCTACGACGTCAACCCCGTCGGCTTCGTGTCGATGCTGCTGGCCGCGGGCATTTCGATCCTGGCGTTCTTCGGTGCTTTCGGTTCGGCGATCAAGCCGTTCTCCCCGATCGTCGCAATCGTCATCGCGCTGGTGATGCCGCCGGTCCTGGCCGTCGCCACCAAGGGAAAGTACTACCTACGACGCACCGACGACGGCATCGATCTGCCAATGTTCGACGAGTACGGGAACCCTTCCGGTGAAACGCTTCTGTGCTGCGTCAGCGGAATCGAATTCGAGCGTCCCGACATGCTCGCGTCGAACGTTCCCGGCCCGAACGGCGAGAAGCAGTACATCAGCTCCCTGGCCTTGAGCACCGACAAGACCGGTGAGCACGTCCTGCCTGCTCAGCTTCCCTGACAACTGCTGTGCGCCTTTATTAACCGCCGGGGGTTAATAAAGGCGCACAGCAGGGTTATGCCCCTACATCGTCGAGCGACTCACCCTTCGTCTCACGCATGACCAGCAGCGCGACAAAAGTCAGCGTCGCCGCTACGAGAAGATAGATGCCGACCCAACCGACGCCGTAGTTCTTCGCGAGGTAGACGGCGATGAACGGCGCCACCGCTGCGCCCAGAATACTGGCCGTGTTGTACGCGATTCCCGAGCCCGTGTAGCGGACGTTGGTCGGGAAGAGTTCCGGGAGAACGGCACTCATCGGGCCGAAGGTCAGGCCCATGAGCAGCATGCCCACGATGAGGAACGCCAACATGCGACCGTCGTTCATTCCGTCCGGTTCGAGGAAGACACCGAAGGTCAAGCCGAACACCATGATCAGACCGGTGATGATCAGCAAGGTGATACGACGCCCGTAACGGTCGGCGAGCCAACCCGAGACCGGCACGGCGGCAGCGAAGAACACGACTGCGATCAACTGCAGGACAAGGAAATCGGTGTACTTGAAGCCCGCACCGGTTCCACCGTCGGCCGGCGTCTTGCCGGTTCCGTGGCTGAGAACCCAGGTGGTCATGATGTAGAACAGCGTGTACGTCGCGAGCATCACGAACGTACCGATGATCAGCTGACGCCAACTGGTCTTGAATACCTCGGCCACCGGAGTCTTGACCTTCTCGCCGCGCTCGACTGCGCGCGCGAACACCGGGGTTTCCTCGAGCTTGAGCCGGACGTACAGGCCGATCATCACCATGATTGCGCTGAGCAGGAACGGAATTCGCCATCCCCAACTCAGGAAGGCACCCTCGAGGTCCGGGCTGGAATTGTCGTGGTTCATGAACAACGTGATGATCAGGAACAGTCCGTTGGCCATGAAGAAGCCGATGGGCGCACCGAGTTGCGGCCACATCGCCGCCCAGGCCCGCTTGCCTTCCTTGGCTGTCTCGGTCGCGAGCAGAGCCGCACCCGACCATTCGCCGCCGAGCCCGAGACCCTGGCAGAAACGCATGAGCGCCAACAACGCCGGGGCCAGCAGTCCGATCTGGTGATAGGTCGGCAGTAGTCCGATGAGGAAGGTCGCTATGCCCATCGTCAGCAACGAGCCGACCAGAGTTGCCTTGCGTCCGACGCGGTCACCGAAGTGCCCGAAGAGAATCGAACCGAGGGGACGGGCGACGAACGCGAGTCCGAACGTCGCCAACGACGCGAGAAGCGCGGTGGTGTCGTTGCCCTTCGGGAAGAACAGGTGCGGGAACACCGATACTGCCGCTGTTGCATAGATGTAGAAGTCGTAGAACTCGATGGACGTACCCACCATGCTGGCGACCACGATTCGGCTGCGCGGCACTCCGGCGACGGTATCTGCGTCGCCGCCCTCCGGCTTGGGTGGATTCTCACTGACTGACGTGCTCAAAACATGCTCCTGCGCCGTTATACGAAAGATGTCCAATTGGTGGGATAGAGTCCCAATCAGTAGGAATTGAACACCCGCGGGGTTTTCCGACGCAAATTCGGTTCGCGAATTCGGCTCAGCGGGCAATCCGCGATAAAATTCCGTAAAGGTGAGCCGGGAAGTCTGGTCGGCACGTGCATTCGATGCGTCACAACGTCGATCACGTTCATGTCTGTTGCATCCGAATTCGGTTGCACGAACAAAGGTCGTCCCCACGCGTGATCTCCACCCTGCGTTCCGAACTGTCCCGCTACCTCCGCACCGAAACGGTGGGCGGATCGATCCTCCTGATCGCTGCCGCCCTCGCTCTGATCTGGGTGAACTCTCCTTTCGGTGAGAGCTACATCGCACTACGTGACTTCCAGATCGGTCCGTCCGCACTCCATCTCGACCTCAGCTTGGGCACGTGGGCGCAGGACGGACTGCTTGCCGTCTTCTTCTTCGTCGCCGGCCTCGAACTCAAACGTGAACTGGTGGTCGGCGAACTCGCGGACCGCAAAGCCGCGATGCTCCCGATCATCGCGGCGTGCGGCGGCGTCCTGGTTCCCGCGATCATCGCGGCGTCCATCGGTTTCGGTACGCCCGGCATGGACAAGGGCTGGGCCATTCCCGTCGCGACGGACATCGCTTTTGCCCTCGGCGTGCTCGCGCTGACCGGCTCGAAGATCCCGGCGAGCGCCCGAGTTTTCCTGCTCAGCCTGGCCGTCGTCGACGATCTGCTCGCGATCATCCTCATCGCCGTACTGTTCACCGGTTCCCTCGCGATGTTGTGGCTGCTGACCGCGGCCGCAGCCCTGGCTGCCTACGCCTACGCCCAACACAAACGCATCACGACGCCGTTCCTCTACGTCCCGCTGGCACTACTGACCTGGTACGCGATGCACGAAGCGGGGATACACGCCACACTCGCGGGCGTCGCGCTCGGCTTACTCACCCGGGTGAGGCGCGATCCGGACGAGGAGTACGCGCCCGGTAGCCGTCTCGAGCACCGTATTCAGCCCTACTCTGCAGGCTTCTGTGTCCCCGTCTTCGCACTGTTCGCCTCCGGTGTTCCGATCAACGCGGCGGTGCTCGGCGACATTTTCACCGACCCCGTCGGGCAATCGGTTGTCGTCGGTCTTCTGGTCGGCAAAACCGTCGGAATCTTCGGAATTTCCCTGCTCGCGATCAAATTGGGGATAGCAACCAAACCCAAGACACTGGAATTGAGAGACATGTTTGCCCTCTCAGTTCTCGGTGGCATCGGGTTCACCGTTAGCCTGCTTGTAGCAGACCTCGCATTGGACGGGGTCGGCGATGGCAGCGAGGCCGAGATAGCGAAGGCCGCAGTTCTCGTGACATCGTTGGTGGCATCGCTGATCGGATCAGCGCTGCTGTGGCGACGTGGACGAGTTCATGCGGCTCGAGACGACGCTTCCACCGCCATTGCCACGGACGCGAGAGAACTACCTGGAGAGGTCGACAAGTGAGCTTGACCAACGGAGAGAGCCAGCGCTTCACCGGAGATGGAGTACCGAACACGGTCTCTTCCATCCCTCTCACCGATGTGGACGCCCGCACGCCGGGCGAGGCCACCATCGGGGCCCTCGTCAAGGACGCGACCGCACAGGTCTCCACCCTCGTGCGCGCCGAGGTCGAACTTGCCAAGGCCGAGGTGACGGGCGAGGTCAAGAAGGGTCTGCAGGGCAGCGTCTTTTTCATCCTGGCCTTCACGGTTCTGCTGTTCAGCTCGTTCTTCTTCTTTTTCTTCCTGGCCGAGATGCTCGACACCTGGGTGCCGCGCTGGCTGGCGTTCCTCATCGTCTTCCTGATCATGGTGGTGACCACCGCGATTCTGGCGCTGCTCGGTTATCTGCGCGTGCGCAAGCTGAGGGCTCCGGAGAAGACGATCGAATCGCTCAAGCAGGCCAAGAACGTCATCCCCGGCAGCCATGACGACGCAAAGCCGTCGGTCGATTTCAACGCGCGCCGGTAGCGAGTCTGATCGAAAGTGGCAGCCCCAGATCCATCCACCGTCAGGTTCGACGGCCCCTGGATTCACCGGGACATTCACGCCAACGGCATCCGGTTTCACGTCGTCGAGGTAGGCGACGCGGAGCCGGATGCTCCGTTGGTGGTCCTGTTGCACGGATTCGCCGATTTCTGGTGGTCCTGGCGCCATCAGTTGACGGCACTGTCGGAGCAGGGATTCCGCGTCGTCGCCATGGATCTTCGTGGGTACGGTGATTCCGACAAGCCCCCTCGCGGCTACGACGGTTGGACGCTCGCCGGTGACGTAGCCGGCCTCATTCGTGCGATGGGTTACGGCAAGGCCACGCTGATCGGTCATGCCGACGGCGGGTTGGTGTGCTGGGCGACCGCGCTCCTGCATCCACGCCTGGTGCGGTCGATCGCGCTGATCTCGTCTCCACACCCGATGGCGCTCAAGAAAGCAGTCGTCCGCGACCCCTATCAGCGCCGCGCGCTTTTGCCCTCGTTCCTGGCCTATCAGGTACCGCTACGCCCGGAACGTCGGTTGACGGCCGACAACGGCGCCGAAGTGGAGCGTCTGGTTCGCTCGCGGTCCGGCCCCACCTGGCCGCAGCAACCCGAATTCGCAGACGTCATGAGCAAGATGCGGTCCGCGATCCGGATCCCGGGCGTCGCGCATTCCACGTTGGAGTACCAGCGTTGGGCCTTCCGCAGCCAGCTCCGCCCCGAGGGCCGACGTTTCATGCGTTTGATGGATCAGGTTCTTCGCATTCCGATCGTCCAGATTCACGGCGAACTCGACCCGTACGTGCTCACCCGTACCGTGCGTCGCGACAAGCACTGGGCTCCCGGCGAGAAACTGCGCACCATTGCCGGAGTCGGTCATTACGCGCATCAGGAAGCCCCCGAGCGCGTCAATCGCGAACTCGGGGACTTCCTCCTTACGGAGAAGTGACCGCTACAGGATGCACGCGCCCGTCGGTACGGGCGTCGATGCCGAGGCAGCCGCGTTCAACTGGCGCGAGACTTCCTGCGCGGTGAGGACGAATCCGGTGTCACTGTCGTCGACGGCAGCACCGAACACGACGCCGAGGACCCGCCCCTGATCATCGACCATCGGTCCACCCGAGTTGCCCTGCCGGATGGATCCGCGGACGGTGTAGACCTCACGCTGGGTGGTTCCGGCCTTGTAGATGTCCGGCCCGTTCAGGTTGAGGACCTCACGAACGCGGGCTGCGCTGGCCGTGTACGGACCACCGCCGGGGTAGCCGAGCACCAACGCGTTGTCACCGGTCCGAGCCTGCTCCGGAGCGAACGGCAGCACCGGCGCGTCCAATCCGGGAACCGCCAGAATCGCGATGTCCACGGCGGAGTCGAAGAGAACCACCTGCGCGGGCAGTGCGCCCTCCATGGTGTCCACGGTGATGCTCTCGGTTCCGGCAACCACGTGGGCGTTGGTCATGACGCGTTCGGGGGCGACGATGAATCCGGATCCCTCGAGCGCGCGCTGGCAACTCGGTGCGACGCCGTTGATGCGGAGAACACTCGGACGCAACTGCGCCGCCAACGGACTGGCGAGAACGCTCGCGTCGGGTGCTTCGACCTCGGTGATGGGCGTGCGCCCGAACGGGCCGATGACGTCAGGCAGGCCGGAGGTGTCGAGCAGCGCCGAGAACTCGGTCGGGATGCGGCGCAGCCACTGCGGCGCCACTTCGTCCACGCTGGCGAGAACGTCCGAACCACGAACAGCTGCGGCAATATTCGGCTGCGACGAGGAAGTGAGCGGAATCGCGAGCAACCACGCCGCGACCACGACAGCCACCGCCTGTAGACCCGCACCGATGACGCTGTCGACGGATCGCGCCGTCGGACTGTGCATTCCGCTGCGCGCCGCGCGTCCGAGCACCATGCCGGCGACCTCGCCGATGATGACCAACACGACGATCAGCGAGATGCCCGCGAGGATGCGCAGCTTGCCTTCGGTGACGTGCACGAGCAGGTGCGGCGCCAACAGAATCCCGGCGACGGCACCGAGGATCACGCCGACGAACGCCAGCGCCGACGCCACCGCTCCCTGACGCCATCCGGACGTGGCCGCGATGAGGGCGACCAGAACGATCGCGATGTCCACCCAACGAGAACCTGTCATCGCGGCACCGCCGAATCCTCGACACCTTCACCGAACTCGGACAGCGCTGTGTCCAGGTCTCTCACGTCCTCGTAGTTCCACGGAATCTCCCAGCCCGACACCGTGAACAGCGCCGCGAGTATTCCTGCTGTGAACCCCCAGACCAGCATGCCGTCGGCGCGGAACGCCGGGCCCTGGTACCCGAGGGGATGTCGAACCTGAAACCGGTTGTCGGGGTCGAGCAACGTGCGCAGCGGCACCCGGGCCACCCGTCCGACCTCGCCCTCGTCCTGAATGCCCACCGTCGTCGGCTGCTCCCAGTAGCCGAGCACCGGCGTCACGTCGAAACCCGACGGCGGGATGAAGATCTCCGGCAGCACGGTGAGCGGCTGAACTCCGCTCGGATCGAGCCCGGTCTCCTCCTGCGCTTCACGCAGCGCGGTGCCGACGGGGCCGTCGTCGCCCGGATCGGCGGCGCCGCCCGGGAATGCGACCTGTCCGCTGTGCTGACGCATCGTCGACGCCCGTTGGGTCAGCAGGACGTCTGCGCCCTCCGGCAAGCCGCCGACGGCGAGAGGGTCGGCCTCACGCGGTCCGCCGAAGAGCACGAGCACCGCGGCCGGACGCGTCACGGTGCCGCGCGGCGCGCGACGCTCGAGGACGGGGTTGATCCGATGGGGATCGGTGGGCTGGGTGCTGGCGACAGCGCGCAACCACTCGGGAACCGGTGTGCTCATACGACGACTCCCAGATATTGCGCCGCAGCGGCGGCGATCTCGTCCGCACTGCGGAAGGGTTGGGGCAAGACCTTGGCGACTGTTCCATCCGCGCGCACGAGCACCGACACCGGCAGCACCGGCGGTGCGCCCACTGCGATCCGTACCTTGCCGTCACCGTCCTGGACGCCGGGCAAACGCACCGAGTAGTCGATGAGTCGCGTCAAAGCGTTCTCCTGATTCGGATCCGAATGCACGGTCAGCACGTTGATGCTGCCGTCGGCGCGCTCCGCGAATTCCTGAAGGTACGGAAGCTCTTCGGCGCATGGCGCGCACCAGTACGCCCACAGATTGAGCAGAGTCGGCTTTCCGCCCACCGCTGCGGCAAGGTCGACGGGCGCTCCGTCGGAGACGCAGTCGAGGGTGATTCCGGCGAGAGCCGAGCCGGCAGGCGCTTCGCCGGTCGGAGTCGGGCAGGAGGCCAGAGCCGCCTGGCTACGGAGTTGATCGAGCGATTCCGACGACGGAGTGAACGTCGGCGGCTGATACGCGGACGAGGACGGGCCCGTCGAGGTGGGCGTCGTGTCGTCTCCTCCGCGCGGCCAGATCGCCACGACGAGAGCCGCGACGACCACGAGCGCAGCGAGAGACCATCTTCCGGCACTTGTCATCGGTGATCACAACCCTGCCAGGGCGAGCAGATGATCGGTCTCGGGGCCTTTAACCAGGGCCGCGGCCTCGGTTTTGTCGGTCGGGCCGAGACCGTACGACGGGCAGTCCTTGGCCAGAACACACACACCGCACGCGGGCTTGCGCGCGTGGCAGACCCGTCGGCCGTGAAAGATCACGCGATGCGAGAGCAGAGTCCATTCCTTACGTTCGATCAGTGCCCCGACGGCGTGTTCCACTTTGACGGCATCTTCTTCCTCGGTCCACTTCCACCGACGCACGAGCCGACCGAAGTGGGTGTCGACGGTGATTCCCGGAATGTCGAAGGCATTGCCCAGCACGACGTTCGCGGTCTTGCGTCCGATGCCTGGGAGTTTCACCAGATCTTCGAGCTTGTTCGGGACCTGCCCGTCGTGGCGTTCGAGTAGCGCCTGACCGAGTCCGATCAGCGACGTCGTCTTGTTCCGGTAGAAGCCGGTGGAGCGGATGTACTCCTCGAGTTCGGTCCGATCGGCTTCCGCGTATGCCTTTGCGTCGGGATAACGGGCGAAGAGTGCCGGCGTGACCATGTTGACGCGGACGTCGGTGCATTGCGCCGACAGGATTGTCGCCACTGCCAGTTCCAACGGAGTCGTGAAGTCGAGTTCGCAGTACACGTGTGGGAAAGCCACAGCGAGCTCACGATTCATCCGACGCGCCCGGCGTACCAATCCGAGGTGTGATTCTTCCTTCCGCGCACCCCCCGAACGCGGTTTCTTCCGCTGCTCTGAACTGCCTGTCGGGGTGGTCTGCACTCAGACAACTGTACGGATACGACATGAGTGGAGACTCCGTCGTGTCGATTCTGAGACCTTCGACGTGTTTACTTCCCCCTATGCAAGGACTCGCAGTAATTCTCTTTCCGCTACTGCTTATGCTCTTTGCCCTGGCGATGGAACGAGTCGAAGGGCGATTGCGTCGGCTCTCGGTCCAAGAGCATGAAGTAGAAGACTTCCTCGACCAGGCAAGTCACGACGACGTCGCCCGCCTGGCAAGCGATGGGTTTCCCCATGCGTTCGCCCGCTTCCACCGGAGGCGTAAGGGCCGTCAGTCGGAGGCTCCCGAGAGCGCCAGCCTGGGCGAAATCCGGACACAACGGGCAAGTTGACGGCCATACAAAGTAGTCACCGCAGCAGATTCCGGAAGAATTTTCGGCTCTTACGTGGCATCAATCACTCGTCGCGAGCTAACGGGACGTAGACTTCGATGCCGTACCTGTTGCATTGAACACAGATTGCATTGGACACAGTGTCTCACTCATGAGGGCTGAGCCTGTGTACGACGGTTTGTGCGCAGCGAGGGTACAAAGATAGATAGCGCAAAAATGACACCACAAACGAACAAATCCCAACAAGGAGCGCACGTGGACGACGTCCTGGCAAGAGCCGGCATCTTCCAAGGAGTCGAGCCCTCAGCGGTAGCGGCGCTGACAAAGCAGCTGCAGCCCGTCGACTTCCCCCGTGGACATGTCATCTTCAACGAAGGTGAACCCGGTGACCGCCTGTACATCATCGTGTCCGGCAAGGTGAAGATCGGTCGACGCTCACCCGACGGTCGCGAGAACCTGCTGACGATCATGGGCCCGTCCGACATGTTCGGCGAACTGTCCATCTTCGACCCCGGCCCCCGCACCTCGACGGCTACGACCGTCACCGAGGTTCGCGCCGTGAGCATGGACCGCGACGCTCTCAAGGCATGGATCCAGCAGCGCCCCGAGATCGCCGAGCAGCTTCTGCGCGTTCTCGCCCGCCGTCTGCGTCGTACCAACAACACCCTGGCCGACCTGATCTTCACGGACGTTCCCGGCCGTGTCGCCAAGGCGCTCCTGCAGCTCGCGCAGCGCTTCGGCACTCAGGAAGGTGGCGCCCTGCGCGTCACTCACGACCTCACGCAGGAAGAGATCGCCCAGCTCGTCGGCGCTTCCCGCGAGACCGTCAACAAGGCGCTCGCCGATTTCGCACACCGCGGATGGCTTCGCCTCGAAGGCAAGAGCGTCCTGATCTCGGATTCCGAGCGCCTCGCTCGTCGCGCGCGCTAGCTCTTCCTGTTCGACTCTTTCGGCCGCTCCCGCTTCGGTGGGGGCGGCCGAAGTCGTTCACTGGACTCTTGTTGTACCTATCGGTAAAGTCTGTACCGATAGGTACATATCTGATCGAGAGGCCCCGCAATGACCGTCCGAGCACCGATTCCGCCCTTCACTCACGAAACTGCCGTCCAGAAGGTCCGCCTCGCCGAGGACGGATGGAACTCCCGCGACCCGCACAAGGTGTCACTGGCCTACACGCCGGACAGTTGGTGGCGTAATCGGTCGACGTTCGTGACCGGCCGATCCGAGATCGTCGAACTTCTGACCGAGAAGTGGACCCGCGAACTGGACTACCGGTTGATCAAAGAGTTGTGGGCACACAGCGACGACCGCATCGCAGTGCGATTCGCGTACGAGTGGCACGATCACGACGGGCAGTGGTTCCGCTCCTACGGCAACGAGAACTGGGAATTCGACGCCGACGGACTCATGCACCACCGTCATGCCAGCATCAACGACGTTCCCATCGAGGAGTCCGAGCGAAAGTTCTTCTGGGATCCGACCGGACCACGCCCGCACGATCATCCGGGCCTGAGCGAGTTGGGTCTGTGATGAAAGGATGAATCCATGGCCAGACAGGTAGCTGAACGCTCGGACACGATTCCCGCTCTCGCGAACGTGTTTCGAACCTACGGGTTCGACGGAGCAAGCCTGGCCGTCATCACCGAACACACCGGTTTGGGCAAAGGCAGTCTCTACAACTTCTTTCCGCGCGGGAAGGAAGAGATGGCCGAGGTGGTGCTCGACGAGGTCGACGGATGGTTTCGCAGCGAAGTCTTCGAACCTCTTCGAGCAGAATCGGTTCCACCGAGGCAGCGCATCCAGAGCATGTTCGCTACCGCGGGCGACTACTTTCGGTCAGGGCAACGCATTTGCCTGTTCGGCGCATTTGCACTCGGTGAAGAGCGAAACCGCTTCGGCGCCAGGGTGCGAACATACTTCGACGAATGGACAGCGGCTCTCGAGGCGGCACTCGTCGGTGCCGAAGATTCCATCGGACTCGCCGAAGAAGCCGTGGCCGGGATCCAAGGGGCGATCGTGATGTCCCGGGCCCTGGACGACGGTTCCGTTTACAGCCGAGTGACGACGCGACTCGAAGATCGACTGGTACAGGCACTCACGCCGTAACGCATACCGCACGACCACAAAGGCATTTGTGCCGCGGCATCCACCTGGCATGCTCGAAAAAGCATGCACAAGAAGAAAGGAACCCATGCCCTCGTTCGAGACGGTGATCGCATCCACCCCTTCGGGGAAGGTCCGCGGCCGAAAGCGTGACGGTTCCTACTACTTCGGTGCGATCCCCTACGCCAGCGCACCGCGCTTCGAGAAGCCGCGACCGGTGGAACCGTTCTCCGACGTCTTCGACGCCACAGCGCTTGGAACGGTCTTCCCCCAACCACCTTCACGACTCGAACGCATCATGGGGCCACCGCTCCCCGAACCGGAGCACAGCGAGGACAGCTTCACCGTCACCGTCACAACCCCGTCGCTGACCGGTCATCGCCCGGTGATGGTGTGGCTTCACGGTGGCGGGTACTCCAGTGGCGGCGGCTCACTCCCCTGGTACGACGGCGGCGCTTTGTCCGCCGAGGGCGACGTCGTCGTGGTGTCGGTCAACTATCGCGTCGGCGTGCTCGGATACCTCCTCCTCGACGGCGTCAGCGAAGGCAATCTCGGGGTCCACGATCAGATCGCAGCGCTCGAGTGGGTGCGCGAGAACATCGAGGCATTCGGCGGCGACCCCGACTCGGTCACCGTGTTCGGGCAGTCGGCCGGCGCTCATTCGATTGTGAATCTGTTGAGCAGTAACAACTCTCGAACTCTGTTCCATCGAGCAATTCTGCAGAGCACTCCACGGCCGGACCTCAACTTCACGCAGGCTGCCGCGATCGAGAACGGGGAGACGTTTGCCCGACTGCTCGACGGAGATCCTCGGACCGCGCCGCTCTCCCACATTCTCGACGCATTCCGCGGCACGGCTGTCGAGTTCAGCCGGCGGTCCCCCAATGTCGTGCAACCGCCCTTCGCGCCGATCTCCGAACTGGAACCGGTGATCCGAACTTTCGAAACAGCGCCTGACGTCATCGTGGGATACACCCGAGACGAGGGATCTGCTTTCGTGCGCGACGTAGCGGGAGTACCCGATCCCGAACACGTCGCCGAAAAGGCACTGACACAGAACATGTTTGCCGAACCGGCAATGGAGCTGGCCGAGACCTTCACAGCGGCCGGCGCGTCGGTGTACACGTACCGCTTCGACTGGGCACCGACGGACGACGTCTTCGGAGCAACTCACTGCATAGAACTACCCTTCGTGTTGGGAACCGAGCAGTCCTGGCAGGGCTCACCGATGCTGGGCAGCAGCGACTGGCAGAGCATCGACGCACTGGGCCGTCGGATACGCCGGCACTGGACGTCGTTTGCGCACACGGGAAGTCCGGACAGCAGCGAAACCTGGGAGAAGTACGCCTCGTCCCAATCGATCGGAATCACCTTCTCCTGAGCAACTTCGGGCGCCTACCCACCCGGAGAAATCCCGTCTAGGATTGCTCCATGGACATGCCCAAGCTCCTCGACGGGCGACTCAAACTCCGCCATCTCCTGCTCGTCGACGCATTGAGCCGTCAGGGCAGTGTGGTCGGCGCCGCTGCCGCACTTCACATCACGCAACCCGTCGCGACTCGGAGTCTGCACGACATCGAGTCCATTCTCGGTGTCTCGCTCTTCGACCGCGGCCCACGCGGCATCACCCCGACCATTTTCGGCGAGGCCTTCACAACTCATGCACGGGCCGTGATCGCGCAGCTGACCGAAGCCGGGCGGCACGTCGTCGAACTTGCCGACGCCAATCGCGGAACCGTCATCGTGGGAACACATCTCGCCGGATCCAACGTGCTGCTTCCCGGCGCTATCGCGCGCCTGAAGGTTCACCACCCGTTGCTCACCGTCGTCGTGCGCGAAGGTACGCCAGAGCAGTTGCTCACCGATCTGGAAGCGGGCCGAATCGACCTGATCGTCGGCCGGCTCACCTCACCTACCGATGACACCGCGACAAGACGGAACCTCTACGCCGAATCCGTCGAACTCGTCACCCGCGTAGATCACCCGCTCGCTCACCGCGAGGACGTCCAACTCGAAGAACTACGCGGCTTCCCCTGGATCCTTCCCGGGGTCGAGACAGTGCTCCGACGCGAACTCGAGGAGTTCTTCGCCCGGAACGGCTTGCCGTTGCCCGAAAATCGGGTCGAGGCAACCTCTTTCCTCACCGTGCGTCAGCTACTGGTCGAGACCGACATGATCGCGGTACTACCGAGCCTCATCCCCCGCGACGATGCGCGCTTGACCACCCTGTCCATCACACTCGATCCGATCGGGCACAGCGTCGGCATCACCTCGTCGGCGACTCGCACGTCGAGTCCGTCCGCGCAGGCCCTGATCGCGACGCTGGAGTCCTTTGCAACTGAGCTCATGCGACCGTGAAACGCCGATCGGCCCGTTCCCTCCAGAGGGAACGGGCCGATGTCGGATCAACCAGGACTCAGGCGTTTTCGGAGACGCGAATCTCCTCGTGCTCCAAGCCCCGCGACGAATCGGGGACAATCTTGAACAGTGCGATGGCGCCGACCAGGCTGATCGTGCACACCCCGGCGAGATACCAGGTCACACCGACCGAAGATCCGGTGGCGTCGAGCAGAGCCGTGGCGATCATCGGTGCCAGTCCACCGCCGAGAATTGCACCGCTCTGGAGGATCAGAGACGAGCCGGAATAGCGGACCTTGGCCGGGAAGGTATCGGCGATGATGCTGCCCTGGACACAATGTGTGACCGGAACGATCAGGCCCATGCCCAGGAACGCGATGACGGCGACCATTTTGTTCTCGGTGTTGAGGAGCGGGAAGAACACGATGCACCACAACAGGATTGCGGCAGATCCGCCGATGAACATGTGCCGACGCCCGTACTTGTCGGCGATCTTTGTCCAGAACGGGATGGAAAGGAACCACAGGACTGCTGCCGCGGTCACGCTGAGCACCAGGAATTGCTTGTCGTAGCCCAGATGTTGAGTTCCGTACGACAGGGTGAACACCATGAAGGCGTACGCCACGGCGGAGTTCGCCAAGCACGCGGCAAGCGTGAGAGACAAACGGGGGAAGCCGACCTTGAGCGACTCACGCAGCGGGAAGCGGACTATTTCGCCCTTCTCCATGATCCCGGCGAATGACGGCGACTCGGTGACGCGCAGGCGAATCACCAGACCGATCGCCACCAGAACGAAGCTGAGCAGGAACGGGATTCGCCAACCCCACGAAGCGAATGCCGAGTCCGACATCACGGCGTTGGTCGTCAGGAAGATGCCGTTGGCGAGAACCAGTCCGGCGGGTGTGCCCATCTGAGGGAAACCTGCATAGAGATTCTTCTGCCCCGCCGGCGCGTGCTCCATCGACATGAGTGTCGCGCCGGCGCCTTCACCGCCCAGACCGATGCCCTGAACGACGCGCATCGCCACCAGGAGGACGGGCGCCCAGAAACCGATGGAGTCGTAGTTCGGGATGAGGCCGATGAGTGTGGACCCGATGCCCATCATCACCAATGAGACCACGAGCGTGGCCTTGCGCCCGATCCGGTCACCGAAGTGCCCGAACACGAGTCCACCCACCGGCCGTGCAATGAACCCGACGGCGAAGGTGCTGAAGGCAGCCAGCGTGCCGGCCGTGGGGCTCAGGCTCGGGAAGAATTGTTTGTTGAAGATCAACGCGGCGGCTGTGCCGTAGAGGAAGAAGTCGTACCATTCGAGAGTTGTGCCGGCCAGGGTTGCCATGGCAACTCGGCTACGGGCCGCTTTCTCCGGCAACGGCTTTCCGTCGCTCGTAGTGCTGTTGGATATCTTGTCTGACATCGCGGAACCTATCGATTGGATGGGGCAGGCGGACGATGAAGTCTGTAGTCACCGACCCCGTCTTCGGGATTGTCGGTATCACGAGCGTCGTCGATCGTTGTGTTTGGAATTGTGCTCGCTCGAGACATGACTCACAAATGCCGAATTCACCGTCCGCCATACCGGAAAAGGTATAGCCGGGGCCTCAGACGAGACCCAGGAAGCGTTCGGCATTCCCCCGCGAAATCAGTTGGCGCGCAGTATCGTCCAAGAACTCACTCTTGCGAACCACCTCACCGACCGGACGCTCCCCCAAGGGGTACGGGTAATCACTACCCACCATCACACGGTCCACCCCCACCGTGTCCACCAACAGTCGCAGCGCACGCTCGTCGAAGACGACGGAATCCACGTAGAACCTTCCCAGGTAGTGCGAAGGCGGGAACTGCGACGTACCGATGATGTCGTTGCGGCCGTGCCAGGCGTTTTCCATCCGTCCCAACCAGAACGCGAAAGAT
Source organism: Rhodococcus sp. T9N (assembly GCF_024436645.1). Classification (NCBI taxonomy): domain Bacteria; kingdom Bacillati; phylum Actinomycetota; class Actinomycetes; order Mycobacteriales; family Nocardiaceae; genus Rhodococcus; species Rhodococcus sp. T9N. The sequence goes on from NZ_JAMSKS010000007.1 coordinate 45,398, forward strand.
CCACCACCGTGAGCAAATCCGATCTTGAGACGATCGTCGATCTTGTCGAACACCCCACCGAGAATCAGTGCGAGTATCGACAGGTGCGTTTCGGCCGGCATCGCAGTGAGCCACTGCGCCATCCAGCGATCGAGGCGCGGAGAGTTGGCCATGTCCCACGGGTGCACGAATACCGGCACGTCCAGCGACGCGCAGTGCTGCAGGAACGTCACCACGCCCTCGCTGTCGAGGTCCAGATCGCCGACATGATTGCCGATCTCGACACCGCGGTGCCCGTTCGCGATGCACCGCTCCAACTCACGGCACGCTGCGTCGGTGTCTTGCAGAGGCACCTGGCAGAACGGAATCAACCGATCCTTCGCCGGCTCCACGATCTCGAGTGCGAGGTCGTTGAAGATCCGTGCAATGCGACTTGCCTGCTCACCGCTCCGGCCGTAGTTGAAGAACGCCGGAGTAGGTGAGACGACCTGCGTCTGCACGCCGTCGGCATCCATGTCCCGAAGCCGCACCTCGGCGTCCCAGGCATCGGATTGGATGCGACGGAACTCCTTGGTGCCCATCATGATCATTGCTTCGGTTTCCGACTCGACCTTCAGCCACGGCGCTTGCGGCCCCGCGTCTTCGGTCAGATCCGGCCACCCGTTGGGCACGTAGTGGGTGTGGATGTCGATCAGGTTGCTCATAGCTCAGCCCTTGCCGGGATGGAGCGTGCCGCACTTGTCACACGTGCGGGCTTCTTCGCTCTCGTAGAACTTGACGAACACCGGCGGAAGGTCGGCCACGATGTCGCGCACCTGAAGTTCGACCTCGTGAATCTTGTGATCACATTCGAGGCAGTACCACTGGAACTTCTCGAGCGTGCCTTCCTTGCGGACGCGTTCGATGACCAGGCCGATCGAGCCCGCGGTGGGACGCTGCGGCGAATGCGGAATGTCTCCTGGCAGCAACCAAGTTTCACCCTCGCGAATGTCGACGCGCTGAGGACCGTCTTCGGTCATGACATTGACGTGGATGTCGCCTTCGAGCTGGTAGAACCACTCCTCGTACGGATCGAGGTGGTAGTCGGTCCGCTGGTTGGGGCCGCCGACGACCTGCACGATGAAATCGTCTCCGAGCGCCATCGTCTGATTGTTGACGGGCGGCTGCAGGAGGTGGCGGTTGTCGTCGATCCACTTCTTGAAGTCGATGACGGGAGGAATCGTGGTCATGATGCATTCTCCGTATCTTCGGACGCCGAGCGTCGGGAGGCGGGCACGTACGCCACGCCGGAAATTTCGATGAGCAGGTGAGGGTGGGGCAGCTGGTGAACAGCCACAGTCGTTCTCGTCGGACCGTTTTCGTCGAACAGTTCGGCGTACACCTCGTTGTATCCGCCGAAGTCGTTCATCGACACCAGGTAGGAGGTGACCTGAACCAGATCACTCAGTTCTCCGCCCACTTCGGCGAGAATCGCCGTGATGTTCTCGATGACGGCACGCGTCTGCGCCCGAATGTCGAGCGCCGTGGTCCCCATCTCGTCGACCTCGACGCCGACAAACGTGTTGTCGGGTCGACGCGAACTGGTCCCGGAGACATAGACGAAATCGCCGACCACCTTGACGTGGGGGAACTTTCCGCGCGGCTTCGCCAGCTTCTCGATGACCTGCGCCCCACTCATCGCTTCACACCTTTCACCGTGACGGTTCCGAGTCCGTCGATCGTGCACTGTGCGACGCCCTCGTCGAGTCGCACAGCTGCTGTGGCGGCACCGGCCAGAATTACCTGACCGGCGCGCAACGGAATTCGGCGTCGGCGGGCGATGTCGAGCAGTGCATGCAAAGCGCGCGCCGGATCGCCGAGAATGGCCGACGTGGAACCGACTACCGTCTCGCCGCCGACTTCCATACGTACGGAACGGTCTTCGACGTTCTGTAGCGGCAGCCACCTCCCGATCACGTACCCGGCAGCGCTGGTGTTGTCAGCGACGACGTCGGTGTAGGTGAAGCGGAAGTCGCGGTACCGCGAGTCGATGATCTCCATTGCGGGAGCCAGTGCGTCGACGCAGGTTTCGATGTCGACGTTCGGATCGTCGAGATCGACGTCCTTCGACAAGCGGTATGCCACTTCGGGTTCGATCTTGGGATGAATGAACGTCCTCAGGTCGACTTCGCCGCCGTTGCTCACGCACATCGCGTCGGTCAACTGACCGACGATCACTTCGGAGACACCCATCTGCGCCATCTTCGCTTTGCTCGTGAAGCCGAGCTTGATGCCCACAATCGATTCACCACGGCTGGTGCGCCGTTCGAGGAGTTCGTTCTGGATCCGGTAGGCCTGGTCGATGTCGATGGTGTGTTCGTCGGCGAGGCTCGGCGTGTCGGTGCGCGTCTGCGCAGCGTCGTCGAGGCGACGCGCGAGCGCGGATACGGTGTCTTCGGGGGCTGTCATCACGCCTCGCTCATTTCTGGAAATCTTTTGCGGTTTCGATGTTCACAGTTGCACACATACATTCGTCGGTTCGGTGTAGAAGTGCAGCGAGGACTCGCCGCCCTCACGTCCGATGCCGGACAGGCCCATGCCGCCGAAGGGAGATCGCAGTTCGCGGGTGAACCACGTGTTGACCCAGGAGATTCCGACGTTCATCTTCTGCGCGACGCGGTGCCCGCGGCGCAGGTCGTTGGTCCACACGGAGGCAGCAAGGCCGTACTCGGTGTCGTTTGCGAGGGCGATCGCTTCGCCTTCGGTCTCGAACGGAATGAGTGCTGCGACGGGTCCGAAGATCTCCTCGCGCACGACGCGATCCTTGTTGGTCAAGCCTGTCCACAGGGTAGGTTCGATCCAGGATCCGCCCGACAGTTCCTGTCCGAGGTCCGGAATACCGCCGCCGGTCAGCACTTTCGCGCCTTCCCGCTCGGCGATCTCGAAGTAGTCGAGTACCTTCTTCCGGTGTGCCTGCGAAATGAGCGGTCCGGTCGTCGTTGCATCGAGCGTCGGGTCGCCCAGACGCAGTCCTGCTGCCCGCTCGACGAGTCCACCGGCGATGTCGTCGAAAATGCTGCGGTGCACGTACACCCGCTCGGTGCACAGGCAGACCTGGCCGGTGTTGGTGAACACCGACTTGGTCAGACCCGTCAGAGCCTCGTCGATGTCGACGTCGTCGAACACGATCGCGGCGTTCTTGCCGCCGAGCTCGAACGAGACCGGACGGACCCGCGGGGCAACGGTTTTCATGACATGCGAACCCGTTGCCGAAGATCCGGTGAAGGTGACGCCGTCGATACCGGGGTGCGTGGTGAGGAACTCGCCGGCCGAGTTCGCACCGAATCCATGGACGACGTTGTAGACGCCGGCAGGCAGGCCGACCTCTTCGAGCACCTCGGCCAGCAACGACGCAGTCGCCGGGGTCTCCTCGGAGGGTTTGACCACCACGGAGTTTCCGCACGCGAGCGCGGGCGCAACCTTCCAGGTCAGGAGAAGCAGCGGCAGGTTCCACGGAACGATCACGGCGACGACGCCGAGCGGCTTGCGGATCGCGTAGTTCAGCGCCTGCTTGCCGCCCGCGAGATCCGTGACAAACGATTCCTGTCCCGCCGCGGCGACGATGTCGGCGAAGGTGCGGAAGTTCGTCAGGGCGCGCGCGACGTCGAGTTCGCGTGCCTGCGTGATCGGCTTGCCGGTGTCCGCCATCTCTGCGGCGACGAACTCTTCGAATCGCTCCTCGATCCGGTCGGCAGCGCGTCGCAGCAGAGCCGTCCGCTCTCGAACCGGCGTATCGGCCCAACCGTTGTCCAGAGCACGTCTGGCAGAGGTCACGGCCCGATCGACCAGGGCCTTGTCGGCCTCGTGGACCCGGGCGAGAACACGGCCCGTTGCTGGGTCGACCTGATCGAAGCTCGACGACTCGTCGGGTTCGACATAGGAGCCGTCCACGTAATTGCGGATCCATCCGTCGCATTGTGAGGTCATGAACTAACTATTGGCCCGTGACCCATATCAAACAAATGCAAAAACTGCCGCCAGCTATACCTCGATCGGCATAGATGGCGGCAGTTCGGCCACACAACTCAGCTCTTCGTGTCGGCGCCGAGCGCCTCAGCGTCGCAGATACGCCAACTGCACGTTGACGGATTTCTCCGCGACCGGCCACAGCTTCGGGTCGACGTCGGAGTAGACGTGCTCGACTACGTCGCGCACCGAGGCCGACTCGCCCAACGTCGACAGAGCAGCCCGCACCTGATCCAGACGCTCCTCGCGGTGGGCGAGGTACTGCTGCGAAATCGCCTGCAGATCGGGTAGGTCCGGACCGTGCCCGGGAAGAACCGTCAGTCCTTCGCCGAGTGCGGCCAGCGATCGCAGCGAGGTGAGGTAGTCCCCCAGATCGCCGTCGGAGTCGTCGAGAACTGCCGTGCCGCGGCCGAGAATGGTGTCGCCCGTCAGCACGCTCGCATCGTTCTCGATGACTATCGACACCGAATCCGCGGTATGGCCCGGCGTCGCGAGGATCCGCAACTTCAGGCCCGCTACCTCGATCACTTCACCGTCGACAAGCGCCGAAGCGCCCCCGCGAAGAAAAGTTGGGTCGACGGAACGCACTGGAGCCGAAGTCAATTCGTGGAAACGGTCCACCCCGCCGGTGTGGTCGTAGTGCCGGTGCGTGATCAAGGTCAGCGCTACCGGACCGATACCAGCGACACGTTGCAGGTGTTCCTCGTCGTTGTCGCCTGGATCGACGACAACACACTCGACGCTGCCCGGAGCGTGCAAAATCCAAGTGTTCGTACCGTCCAGCGTCATCATGCCCGGGTTGTTCTCGAGCAAGACCGAAGCGATGTCGGTGACGCGGCGAAGCTGCGCGTAGGCGGGATGGACAGTCGACATCAGCGAACTTCGACGATCAGTTCCACCTCGACCGGAGAGCCGAGGGGAAGTTCTGCCACGCCGACTGCCGAACGGGCGTGGATACCGGCGTCGCCGAGCACCTCACCGAGGAACTCGGATGCGCCGTTGATCACGCCGGGCTGACCGGTGAATCCTTCGGCGGATGCCACGAAGCCGACAACCTTGACGACACGGACGACGTTGTCGATGCCGACCAGGGCGTCGATGGCAGCGAGAGCGTTGAGCGCGCAGGTGCGAGCCGCGGCCTTGGCGTCCTCATCCGACACGCCCGCGCCGAGCTTGCCGGTCAGCGCCAGTTTTCCGTCGACGAACGGGAGCTGACCCGACGTGTACACGTGGTTGCCGCTGCGAACCGCGGGAACGTAAGCAGCGACGGGTGCCGCGACGGCGGGAAGTGCAATGCCCAGTTCGGCGAGACGCTCCGACCAGGTCTGTGTTGCCTCTGCCATGTGATTCAGCCCTTCGGACGCTTCATGTACGCGACGTGCTGCTCGCCCGACGCGCTCGGCAGGACGGCGACGAGTTCCCAGCCGTCGACACCCCAGTTGTCGAGAATTGCCTTCGGATTGTGGACCAGCAACGGAGTCACGGTGTATTCCCAGGAAGTTATTTCGCTCATGCGGTGAGCCTATCCCGCGTACATCTTCGGCCCCAGACTTATAGGCTCGCGGTGTGGTTGCATCCCAAGATGAGCTGAGCAGGACCTGGCCCGAGTCTGCGACGAAGGCCCGCCTGCACTTTGTGTCAGGTAAAGGCGGAACCGGTAAGTCCACGGTTGCCGCCGCGTTGGCGCTCGCGTTGGCCGAAGGCGGCAAGCGCGTTCTCCTCGTGGAGGTCGAGGGCCGCCAGGGAATCGCGCAGCTCTTCGACGTACCACCGCTTCCACCGCAGGAGACCAAGGTCGCGGCCGCCGAAGGTGGCGGTGAAGTGATGGCTCTGGCCGTCGACATCGAGACCGCGTTCCTCGAATACCTCGAAATGTTCTACAACCTCGGCTTCGCCGGCCGGGCGATGCGTAAGTTCGGCGCCATCGAATTCGCCACCACAATCGCTCCAGGCCTTCGCGACGTTCTGCTCACCGGCAAGATCAAGGAGTGCGTCATCCGCACCGATCGAACCGGCAAACGCGTGTACGACGCCGTTGTCGTCGATGCTCCCCCGACCGGGCGGATCGGCAGCTTCCTCGACGTCACCAAGGCGATGGCCGACCTCGCCAAGGGCGGCCCGGTGCATTCTCAGAGTGAAGGCGTCGTTCGGCTGCTGCACTCGCCGGAGACCGTCGTACATCTTGTTGCGCTTCTCGAAGCGCTGCCCGTTCAGGAAACCGCCGACGCCGCCGCAGAACTGGCGCGTGACGACCTCAACCTCGGTGCCATCATCGTCAACCGCGCCAGCCCGAGGTTCTTGCCCGAAGACCAACTCTCCGGTGCTGCAGCCGGCAACATCGATGCAGCTTCGATCCGGTCGACGCTCTCCGATGTCGGCATCGATCTGTCCGACGACGACTTCGCCGGCCTGCTCACCGAGACGATCGAGCACGCGTCGGTGCTCGAAGCTCAAGAATCCAGTGCGGAGAAGCTCCGCGAGATCGACGGCGCGCGGGTGCAACTTCCCGCACTCGCCGACGGCGTCGATCTCGGTGGGCTCTACGAGCTGGCCGAATACCTCACGGAACAGGGCGTGTGATGACCGAGACCACCGAGAACGTGACGGTCGGCAGTTCCAGGACCGGCCGACGCGCAGCTCCTGCCCTCGATATTTCGGCGATCATCAAGGACCCGACGGCCCGGATCGTGGTGTGTTGCGGCGCAGGTGGCGTCGGCAAGACCACGACGGCTGCGTCGCTGGCGTTGCGGGCAGCCGAAGAGGGCCGACGCGTAGTCGTCCTCACCATCGATCCGGCCCGTCGCCTCGCACAGGCCTTGGGTGTGGCCGAACTCGACAACACTCCGCAGCCGGTGAAGCTGGGTCCCGAGGCCACGGGCGAACTCCACGCGATGATGCTGAACATGCGTCGGACTTTCGACGAGATGGTCATCGAGCATTCGAGCCCTGAGAAGGCCGAGCAGATCCTGGCGAATCCCTTTTACCAAACCGTTGCCACATCGTTCTCCGGAACGCAGGAGTACATGGCGATGGAGAAGTTGGGGCAGCTGGCGTCGAACGACGCGTGGGATCTGGTGATCGTCGATACCCCGCCGTCGCGCAATGCGCTCGACTTCCTCGACGCTCCACAGAGGCTCGGAACATTCCTCGACGGACGGATGATCCGGCTGCTCTCGGCACCCGGCCGTGGCCTGACCAGGCTCGTGGCCGGCGCGATGGGATTGGCCCTGAAGGGTGTCTCGACCATCGTGGGAAGCCAAATGCTTTCGGATGCATCGGCATTCGTGCAGTCGCTCGACTCGATGTTCGGCGGTTTCCGTGAACGCGCCACGAAGACCTACGAGTTGCTGCGTCAGCCGGGGACTCATTTCCTGGTGATCGCAGCGGCCGAGCCCGACGCTCTCCGTGAGGCGGCGTTCTTCGTCGATCGCCTTGCGGGTGACTCGATGCCGTTGGCCGGTCTGGTTCTCAACCGCACTCACCCGACGTTGACGGCTCTGCCTGCCGATCATGCGGTGACCGCCGCCGACAAACTGGAAGCGAAGGAAAATGCGACCGAGGCCGAGGCCCTCACCGCAGCCGTTCTCCGCATCCATGCCCATCGGGCAGTGATCGCGAAGCGAGAAATCGCCTTGCTGAGTCGATTCACCGCAGCTCACCCGAGGGTGCCGCTGATCGGTGTTCCGTCGCTACCGTTCGAGGTCTCGGACCTCGAGGCGCTGCGCGCGGTGGGAGATCAGCTCACTCGTAAGGGCTGATCCCCCGATCGACCTGGATCAGACTGCTGAGTGATGCTGGCGCTGGTCTTCGAAGAACTCGGACCAGGAGTCGACGTCGGGGTGCTGCTTGAGCAGTGCACGGCGCTGACGTTCGGTCATTCCGCCCCACACACCGAACTCGACACGGTTGTCGAGAGCATCTGCTCCGCACTGCATGAGGACCGGGCAGTGACGGCAGATGGTGGCTGCCTTGCGCTGTGCGGCGCCACGAACAAAAAGTTGGTCGGGATCGACCTCGCGGCATCGCGCCTGAGTTACCCAGGCAATTCGTGCCTCGGCCTGCTCGATGTCCAAACGGCTACTCGGGGTGGCTGTGTACATTCTGGGTCCCCTCTACAAAGTCTGACCGTCGCCATGAGGCGAGCAGCGCACCATCTCAGCCGTCTCGCGGTAGCACGTGAAAGCTGAGACACATTCGTGATCGAGTGTTACGTCGATCACACTGATCACAATTTAGGTAAAGAACGCCCCTAACGCAAGACGGTCGGGAGCATTTTTTGGTACGGCAGTACAAAGCGCGTGTTCAGGAGGTTTTGAACACCCGCAAAACACTGAAACCGGTTCCAATGGGTGGGCACACGTACTCTGTAGATCGTGTCGATTGCAAAAACAGTGGCGAAGCTCGCCGGAAGCTCCGCATTGGCGGGTGTCCTGGTCGCAGGGGTGATGTTCCCGGTGGCCGGCGGATTCGGATTCGCGTCCAATCGCGCTGCCGATACCGTCGACAACGTCTCGGCCGAACTGGTCGAAGGCACGGTCCCCGCGGTGTCCACCATGGTCGATGCGGCAGGCAATCCCATTGCCTGGCTGTACGACCAACGACGCTTCGAAGTCCCGAGCGAGAAGATCTCCAACAACATGAAGTTGGCGATCGTCTCCATCGAGGACCGCCGGTTCCCCGACCACAAGGGCGTCGACTGGCAGGGAACGCTGCGCGCCTTCCTCACCAACACGACGACCGGTGAAGTGCAGCAGGGCGCGTCGACACTCGATCAGCAGTATGTGAAGAACTACCAACTGTTGGTCGTGGCCAAGACGGATGCCGAGCGCCGCGCTGCCATCGAGACCACCCCGGCCCGAAAGATCCGCGAGATCCGGATGGCGCTGACGCTGGACAAGGAACTCACGAAAGACGAGATCCTCACCCGGTACCTCAACCTCGTACCGTTCGGCAACGGATCCTTCGGCATTCAGGACGCGGCTCAGACCTACTTCGGCGTCGACGCCGCAGATCTGACCGTTCCGCAGTCCGCGATGCTGGCCGGCATGGTTCAGTCCAGCTCCGCGCTGAACCCGTACACGAACGTCGAGGGCGTGACCGAGCGTCGTAACACCGTGCTCGACACCATGATCACGAACATTCCGGATCGTGCCGACGAGTTCCGTGCAGCCAAGGAAGAGCCCCTCGGCGTCCTCGAAACCCCCAACAACTTGCCGCGCGGCTGCATCGCTGCAGGCGATCGCGGATTCTTCTGTGATTACGCACTGAAGTACCTCTCGGATGCCGGAATCACCCGCGACCAGATCAACGAGGGTGGTTACCTCATCAAGACCACTCTCGATCCGCAGGTCCAGGCGTCCACCAAGGCCGGACTGAACGCGAACGCGAGCGCCAACCTCGACGGCATCGCGAACGTGATGAACGTGATCAGGCCGGGCCAGGATTCACACAAGGTCATCGCGATGGCCAGCAGTCGCACGTACGGACTCAATGCCGACGCCGACGAAACCGTCCAGGCGCAGCCGTACTCCCTTGCCGGTGACGGTGCGGGTTCCGTCTTCAAGATCTTCACGACCGCTGCGGCGATGGAGAAGGGCCTCGGCATCAACGCGACCCTCGACGTGCCCAAGCGCTTCGAAGCCAAGGGCATGGGTAGCGGTGGTGCGGCAGGCTGCCCGGTCTCGACGTACTGCGTGGAGAACGCCGGCAACTATCCGCCGACGCTGTCCGTGACCGACGCCCTGGCACAGTCCCCAAACACCGCTTTCGTCAAGCTCATCGAGGCGACCGGCGTCACGCCGACCGTCGACATGGCTGTCCGTCTCGGCATGCGCTCGTACGCCGATCCCAACACCTCGGGCTTCGACGAGCGCAGCATGGCCGACTTCCAGAAGGAACAGAACCTCGGTTCGTTCACCCTCGGCCCCACCTGGATCAACCCGCTCGAACTCTCCAACGTCGCGGCCACTCTCGCCTCGCACGGCAAGTGGTGCCCGCCGAGTCCCATCGATTCGGTCTTCGACCGCTACGGCAAGCCGGTGGCCGTCACCGAGCAGGGCTGTGAGCAGGTCGTCGAGCCCGGCTTGGCAGACACACTCGCCAACGCCATGAGCCGTGACGACGTCGGCGCCGGTACGTCTGCCGGTGCCGCGAGCAGCGCCGGATGGAGCCTGCCGATGTCGGGCAAGACGGGTACCACCGAGACCCACAAGTCCTCGGCGTTCCTCGGCTTCACCAACAACCTCGCTGCGGCCGTCTACATCTTCGGCGACTCCCCTACACCCGGCGAGATCTGCTCGAGCCCGCTACGCCCCTGCTACAGCGGCAACCTGTACGGCGGTACCGAACCGGCGAGATCCTGGTTCGCGGCAATGAACCCGGTCGCCAACAACTTCGGGCCCACCTCGCTGCCCCCGATCGACGAGAAGTACGCACGGGGATCACAGAACGGCCAGGTTCCCGAGGTTGTCGGCCTGAGCCAGTCGGCGGCGACGTCGAGGTTGCAGGCGTCCGGCTTCACGGTCAATTCCGTGACCACGGCATCCGGAGCACGGGCGGGAACGGTCACCGGAGTTTCGCCGTCCGGGTCCGCGATCCCGGGTTCGACCGTCACGATCTACATCAGTGACGGCTCCGTGAGGGCTCCGGCAGCACCCGCATCCCCCGCGGCTCCGGCACCGGGCGCGACTCCCCCGGATGCGACTCCGCCGGGAGGCGAACCCGCACCGCCTGCGGGGACCCCACCGAACTGACGGCCCTGAAAACTGACGGCTCTGAAAACAAGAACGGCCGCGATCTCCGAGTGACTCGGAGTTCGCGGCCGTTTTCGGTTTCCGGTGGCGCGCTTCTACAGGCGGGACTTCACTGCTGCAGAGATACGTGCGCCATCGGCCTTGCCCTTGGCCAGCGCGCTGGCGGCCTTGATGACCTGGCCCATCTGACGCATACCCGGACGCTCACCGAGCTCCTCGGACACCTGAGCGAGGGCGGTGTCGACGACGTCGACGAGTTCGGCGTCGGTCAACGGCGTCGGCAGGTACTCGTCGATGATCTGAGCTTCGGCGCGCTCTTTCGCGGCAAGTTCTCCGCGGCCGTTCTCGGTGTAGATCTCGGCCGATTCGCCGCGCTTCTTCGATTCCTTTGCAAGGACTTTGATGATTTCTTCGTCGGTGAGGACTCGTGCTTCCTTACCGGCCACCTCTTCGGTCTGGATGGCTGCCATGAGCATCCGAAGGGTGGCTGTACGTAGCGGATCCTTCGCCTTCATGGATGCAACCATGTCGGTTCGGAGGGTGGCTTTGAGCGATGGTGTCGTGTCGGACATGGTGGAAACGCTACGCGCTCGGCGTTTCGAGCGTGCCGATAGTTACCTCCGCCCGGACACAATTCTCTGTGGAATAGCTGTAAAAGGCGGCGAGAGCGACGCAGAAGAACGCCACACCCGTATCCTTGAGAGGTGTCTTCCCAGTTCCGCACCAATCTGGCCCGCACCGCACTTGGTGCCGCGGGCGCCGCTGCACTAGGGATCGGGTACGCATCCGGCATCGAACGCAATGCATTTGCACTGCGTGAGGTGACGATGCCAGTCCTGGCGCCCGGTTCGTCGTCGCTGCGGGTCCTCCATCTCAGCGACCTGCACATGATGCCGAACCAACGGTTGAAACAGAATTGGTTGCGTGAGCTCGAAGGCCTCGACCCCGACCTCGTAATCAACACCGGCGACAACTTGTCGCATCAGCGCAGCGTCCCGGCAGTGGTCCAGGCGCTCGGCGATCTGTTGGCTCGGCCGGGTCTGTTCGTCTTCGGCAGCAACGACTACTTCGCTCCGAAACCGAAGAATCCACTGAGCTACATCTTCAACAAGGACAAGCGCATCACCGGCGATCCCCTCCCCTGGGGCGATCTGCGGGCCGCGTTCACCGAACGTGGATGGCTGGACATGACCCACGTGCGCCGCGAACTCGAAGTGGCCGGTATTCGCATCGCTGCCGCCGGCGTCGACGATCCGCACCTGAAGCGCGATCGCTACGACACCGTCGCCGGAACACCGAATCCCGTCGCCCAGCTCAAGCTCGGCCTGACGCACTCACCCGAACCTCGAGTTCTCGACCGGTTCGCCGACGACGGCTACGACCTGGTGCTCGCCGGCCACACGCACGGTGGTCAGCTGTGCCTTCCGTTCTACGGCGCGCTGGTCACCAACTGCCAGATCGACCGATCCCGGGTCAAGGGACCGTCGAAGTGGGGCGCACACACCCAGCTGCACGTCTCAGCAGGCATCGGCACTTCGCCGTGGGCTCCGGCACGCTTCTGCTGCCGCCCCGAGGCAACTCTGCTGACTTTGGTTCCGGCGACCAGGCGCGAACCGGAGCATGTCTCCGCACACAGTTCCGCAGAGTCTCCAGCGTCGGTTCTACGCAACTGACCTGCGGATTTAATGTCAGTCGACTCGGTAATGTAAGCTAACCGAGGTTCGACACGGGGTGTGGCGCAGCTTGGTAGCGCGCTTCGTTCGGGACGAAGAGGTCGTGGGTTCAAATCCCGCCACCCCGACAGTGAAGAACAGAAATCGAGGCCCTTCCGCTTTACGCGGGAGGGCCTCGATTTCGTTGACGATAAGGTGAAGCCGTGGCATCCGAACCAGACTTCGCGCACAACGACATGGCGAGCCGTAGCCGACGTGAGAAAGCTGTCGGTCTTGCCAAGTTCGCCTGGGATCGCGATATCAGTAGTGCAGAGTTGCTCGACATGCCCGACGATCGGCTGCGCAAGCTTGCGCGGGCGGCGGGCGCCAATCCGCCGAGCACGCGGGAGACCTGGACGATCGCAGCCGGACTGCTCGACGAGAAAGCCGTGTGGGCAGCAGCCAACCCAGACCGTCCCGAAGCTCGGCGTGAGCATCCGGACGAGAAGATCATGTGGGTGAAGAAGCCGATCGAGCCCTGGCTGTGACAGCCGAATTGAGTGCAGCTGTGACAGCCGAATTCAGCGCAGGTGTGACAGCCGAATTCAGCGGAGCTGTAAAGCGGTGATCGGGCAGGTCGATGAAGTAGTTGTGGATTGCTCCGCACCAGCCCAGTTGGCGACCTTCTGGGCCGGAATCCTCGGTGGGCAGCCGGTGGAGCGGAGCGCAGAGTGGGCGTTTGTCGACCCTCCAGGATGGACTCGCCTCGCCTTCCAGCGTGTACCGGAATCCAAGCTGACGAAGAATCGTCTACACATCGACGTCAGTGTGGATGACGTCGTCGCTGCGACCGAAGCTGCCGAGCGCCTCGGCGCAACTCGGGTCGGTACTGTCCAGCAGGACCCGGCCGGCACCTTTCAGGTGCTGCTGGATCCCGAGGGAAACGAGTGGTGCGTCGTCCGAAGTGCCGGAAGGTGATTTACGCTCCCGCTACGGTTTCGCGAGCCCAACGGTAGTCGGCCTTACCGCTGGGCGAGCGGAGGATGGTTGGTACGAGCACGATCGAGCGGGGGATCTTGTACCCGGCGACGTGGGTGCGGCAATGCTCCGACAATGATTCCGTCGCAACATCTTCGAATCCCGGTCGAACCTGCACCACCGCGGCGACCTTCTCACCGAATCGAGTGTCGGGCGCACCCGCCACCAAAGCGTCGAAAACTGCCGGGTGAGTTTTGAGTGCCTGCTCCACTTCTTCGGGGTAGACCTTCTCGCCGCCGGAGTTGATGCACATCGAACCGCGCCCGAGCAGCACGATGGTTCCGTCGGCTTCCATCGTGCCCATGTCCCCGAGTACCGCCAGACGAACCCCGTCGACGACGGGAAAAGTTGCAGCAGTCTTGGCCGGGTCGCCGAAGTAGGCAACAGGAACATGGCCGGCCCGGGCGATGAAACCGACTGTGTCCGAGCCTGGTTCGATGCGACGGAATTCGTCGTCCACAAGAATCATGTTGGGGTTGGATCGAATTCGCTTGGAACCGTCCTCACCGAATTCGACGACGCCGTCGTTGCCGGATTCCGAAGCACCGAATGCATCCTTGATCACCAACCCCGGTAGTCGGGTTGTCAGTTCTGCCTTCAGGTTCGGGGAGAACAACGCGCCACCCGACCCGATCAGTTGGAGAGTCGAAAGGTCGTAGCGCCCTTCGCTTGCGGTGATGGCGTCGGCGATCGGCCGAGCAATTGCGTCGCCGACGACGGTGATTCCGGTGATCTTCTCGGCCTCGACCAGTCGCAGCACTTCCATCGGATCGAAGCTGCGGGTCAGTACTCGGGGCGCTCCCATGAGGAATGCCGTGAGCAGTGAATAGATTGCGGCTCCATGCATGAGCGGCGGGATGAGTAGCAGCACAGTTGGATTGGTGTTCGCTACAGCTGCATCCACAACCTCTTCGAGACTCCGACGCGGCGGCCCGCTGAGGTTCGCTCCGGACAGCGCGGCGAAGAAGAAGTCCTCGTGCCGCCACACCACACCCTTGGGCATTCCGGTTGTGCCGCCGGTGTAGATGACGAAATGGTCGTCGTTGCTGCGAGGGCCGAAGTCGCGGGTATCAGTCTGCGCGGCAAGGGCGTTCTCGTAGTCTTCGCCGACGATCAGCACGTGGGTGATCTCCGGACACTGCGGAACCACGGCCAATGCCGTCGGCGCGAATTCCTCTTCGACCAGCAGTGCCACCATTTGAGAGTTGGTGTAGATGTACAGGAGTTCTGCATCGGTATAGCGGAAGTTGACGTTGATCGGTACCGCTCTGATCTTCAAGCAAGCCAGGAGCGCTTCGACGTACTCGACGCAGTTACGCATGTGAATACCGACGTGCTGCCCAGGCTCGACGCCCACCGACTGCAGCTGATGAGCGAGTCGGTTCGATCGCAGTTCGAGTTCGGCGTAGCTCAATCGCACGTCTTCCAGAATCAAGGGAACTCGATCGGGGATCGCATCGGCAACGGCCTCGAACAGATCGGCAATGTTCAGGGTCATCGAAATCCTCACTACACGCGTCTTCGCTTACCGGTACAGGTCTTTCGCGAAGCTAACACGTTGGTCGCACCCTGTAGTCCGAATTGCGTAGCGGTCCCGCTGAGCGAGACCTGACGCGCCGCTCACCTGGCATCAACGGTGCGGATACCTCCCTGACCAAGCCCGATAGCCGAAAGGTAGGGTAGCCTAATGCACTCACGCACCACTCTCCGGAGCCGCACGTCGGTCCGGGTCGCCATGGTTGCCTTGGCGACTGTTTTTTTCGCTACGGCCTGCGGCTCGTCCGACGCCGGCGGCAACGCAAACGGCAACACCGATGTCGCGACTGGCGGCAAGCTGTTCAGCACCGCCGACACGGAAACCGCGAAGCTCGGCAGCGATGCCGCGCCAGGCGAGTTCCCTCGCACCATCACCCATGCCCTGGGCGAGACCACCCTCGAGGCCAAGCCGACCCGCGTCGTCGTCCTCGACAGCGGTGAACTCGACGAGGTTCTCTCGCTCGGGATCACCCCGGTCGGCATCGCCAGCCCGGAAAGCGCCGCCGGTCAGCCGTCGTACCTGGCGGACAAGTTGGTCGGTGTCCCCGATGTCGGCACGACCAACAACCTCAACCTCGAGGCGATCACCGCACTGCAGCCCGATCTGATCCTCGGCAGCAAGCTGCGCCAGGACAAGCTTTACCCGCAACTCGCGGCAATCGCTCCGACGGTCTTCAGCATCCGCCCCGGCTTTCCGTGGAAGGAGAACTTCCTCCTTGCCGGTGACGCACTCGGCGAGGAGACCAAGGCTGAGCAGGTTCTCAACGACTACCAAGAGCACGCCGACAAGGTACGTGAGTCGATCGACGGCTCCCCGACCGTTTCACTGGTTCGTTTCATGTCCGGGAAGCTGCGCCTGTACGGCAATTTGTCGTTCATCGGCGTCATCTTGAAGGACGTCGGTCTGCCCCGCCCGGCGATCCAGGACATCGACGAACTGGCCGTCGAGGTCAGCCCCGAAACGATCACCGAGGCGGAGGGTGACCGAATCTTCTACTCCAGCTACGGAAATCCCGCCGACACGGGCCAGACCACGGTTGTTGCCGGACCGCTGTGGGCCAGCATGGACGCAGTCAAGGAAGGACGCGCCACCGAGGTGAGCGACGAGACCTGGTTCCTGGGCCTCGGCCCGACAGGTGCCGGCCTGGTTCTCGACGACCTGCAGGCCAAGCTCGGCAAGTAGCCGTCACCGGCACAAAGAACGCCGCCCGACTCTCCGGAGTCGAGCGGCGTTCTTTGTTCAGCGGTTGTCCTGCTCGAGGTGTTCGTTCATCGTCGAGTGAAGGTCGACGAGAAATTCCTCGAATCGACTGAGCAGTTCGGGCGGGTACTTCGCCATCATGGCGTCGAGTCGCACGGCAAGGGGCCCGAAGAACTCGTCCGCCAGGTCCTGCACATGCGCACTGCTGTGCAGCGTGACCACTCGCCGGTCGGCATTCTCTCGGGTCCGGACGATATGTCCCGCCTTCTCCAGGCGGTTGAGCAACGCGGTGGTTGCACCCGACGTCAGCGAGATCCGCTCTCCGAGGCGGGCGGGTGAGAGCGGCGTCCCCTTCTCCTCGGCAGCGGTGATTTCCATCAAGGCAGTCGCGTCGGTGGAATGCAGGCCGAGCCACGACGCGAATCGATGGCTGAATTCGGTGAACGTGCCACCGTACGCGCGGAATTCGTCCATCAGCCGCTCCCGCTCCACGGAGATGTCGCGCGGTGCCTCCACCTCGGTGATCCCACCTTTCCTGTGCCAGACGGCGGCCGGTCGAACCCAGCGCGCACGTTGACAACTTACCGCCTCAAATATACCTTCATAATGAAGTTACTTCACAATGGAGGTTTATTCGTGAACATCTCACCCACCACCCGCAAGTGGTTGGGCCTGATCGCCATTGCACTCGGCGTGGCATTGATCGTCGTCGACACCACGATCGTCAACGTCATAGTTCCCTCGATCATCGAAGATCTCGGGATCAATTCCGTTCAGGCTCAATGGATCCAAGAGTCCTACGCAATCGTGTTCGCGGCACTCCTGCTTCTGGTCGGCAGAGTTGCCGACCTGGTCGGCGCCCGTCGTATCTTCATCGCCGGTGTCGTCGTGTTCGGCGCAACGAGCCTGCTGGCCGGACTGGCGCCGAACGGCGGTCTGCTCATCCTGGCGCGCTTCCTGCAGGGCGCCGGCGCGGCCATGATCCTGCCCACGTCACTGTCGCTTCTGAACGCGATGTTCACCGGAAAGGCGCGCGGCCAGGCCTTCGCGGTCTGGGGCTCCACCATCGGCGCTGCATCCGCCCTCGGCCCATTGCTCGGCGGCTGGCTTGCCGAACATGCCTCATGGCGTTGGGCATTCGGGATCAACATTCCGCTTGCTGCGCTCATTCTGATCGGCGCAGTGCTGTTCATCGCGCCCTCACCCCGCACCGCTGGGCGCGTCGACGCCACCGGAGCGGCACTGTCCATCGCCGGCCTGGGCCTGCTGGCCTTCGGACTCGTCGAGGGACGAACGTACGGGTGGCTGACGACGAAGGAACCCTTCGATCTATTCGGTCTGTCATGGTCCAGCGGCCCGTCGCCGGTTCTGGTGGCGTTGGTTCTCGCCGTTCTGTCGCTCGGTGCGTTCGCCTACCGTCAAACCATGCTCACCCGCAGCGCCGATCCGTCGCGGGCGCTGATGGACGTACGGTTGTTCTCCATCTCGTCGTTCCGCAACGGCAACATCGCGACGCTGATCATCGGGCTCGGCGAGTTCGGAATCGTTGCGGTGCTTCCTCTCTGGCTCCAGTTCACGCTCGGATACAGCGCACTCCAGGCAGGGCTCGCACTGGTTCCCATTGCCATCGGCAGCTTTGTCGCCAGTGGTGCGAGCTTCGGGCTGGCATCGAAGGTCTCGCCGTTGGGCTTGGTCCGTATCGGTTTGGCTCTCGAGGCGCTCGGTCTCGCCGGTCTCGGATTCATCGCTGCGACAGACAGCCCCTGGTGGACTATCGCCGCAGTGCTGTTCTTCTACGGAATCGGCGTCGGTTTTGCGACTGCCCAGGTGACCAACGTCGTGCTCGAGGAGATTCCCGAGCAGAGCGCCGGTCAAGGCTCCGGCATTCAGAGCGCGTTCCGCCAACTCGGATCCGCACTGGGCATCGCTGTCCTCACCACGGTCTTCTTCAGCACTCTCAATTCGACGCTGAACAACGACCTCACCGGATCCGGTGTCGACCAAGCTCAGGCTGATCAGTTGACGCGGGCAGTCACCGACAGCGCAGGCGCCGCCATCGACTCGCTGGCCGGTTCACCGAACACTGCCTTCGTCGCCGACGCTGCCCAATCTGCGATGACTCACGGCATCACACTCGGCGGATACCTTGCGGCCGGATTTGTCGTGGTGGGCCTGATCGCCACGGCGCTCATCCCGAACAAGCCTGCCCCGTCAAACGAGGAGGAAACGAAAGCAGCAGCCGACGTCGCCTGACGGTCGGATCGGTGCAGTACGGTGCCGGTATGCGATTGCCCTGGTCACGGTCAGCACAGTCACGGTCAGCACAGTCACGGTCAGCACCGGGGCTCAGTGAGGCCGACATCGTCGCCGTACGTGAGCAAGCACGCGAACTGGTAGTCCCAGGTTTCGCTACGTTCGACGAAATCTGCGAAGCCGCCCGAGACTGTGTCGAGGGCGGCTTCGAGAACGACGAACTCGGCAGACAGATCGACGCAGTAGTGCGTGAGGTCTGGGACCGAAGAGTCGAGGAGCAGACCCAGTGGACGGCTCCCGGAGACTTCGAGCGCCTCTCCGCAGCCTTCGCCGAACTCGAACGCAACGGCATCGTGGCCCGGATGAACTTCACCTGCTGCATGCAGTGCGGCACTACCGAAATCGACGACGAACGCACGCCGTCCGAACCCGACGAGAACGGGTATCCCTTTGCTCAGTGGGCGTACACGTTCTTCCACATGCAAGATGCGGAGCGTCTCGGCGACGAGCCGTCCGATCTCTACTTGTCCTACAGTGCGTTCCGTCCGGCCCACGATCTCGATCCCGCGCTGGTCGCCGCTGCCTTCGGCGGCGACGAAACCGCCAAGGCACACATGATCGCGCACACCGATCAGACCGTCGGGCGCCAGGTAGCCGACGCACTCCGAACTCAGGGGCTGAGCGTCGATTGGAACGGTGACAACAATCAGCGTATCCGTGTCACCGACGTATGTTGGCGCAAACCGCTTCCGCAGTAGGAGATTCAGCTGGGTGGCAATACGCGGTCGAGGAACGCATTGCTGAATACGCGGTGCGGGTCGTGTTCGTCGAGAGTGGCGAGAGCGAAGTCCCAATTCCCGTCGCCACCGGCACGAAAGGTGGCAGGCACTGTGCTGGTGAGGAATTCGTCGTCCTGGTACGCCGCCTGATCGGTGAATGCCCACCCCTTGGACCACTCCGGACGGAAGGTCGCGTAATCGCCGGAGTAGTTCGCGACCATCCACCGTTCCATTTCGCGAAGGAACGCAGGCAATCCCGCGGTGCCGGGAATCGAGACCACGTTCATCCAGATCGCTGTGTCCCAGTCCTGACGATCCGCCCGCGGCCGCACCGCTGACAGGTCCGGCACTCCGGCGCTGTCGACCAACACCTCGCCGTCATCGTCGACACCGCAGAGACGCACTTCGAACGGCATGTTGACGGGATACTGCCCCAACGACGCGTAGTGCGTCATTCGTTCGTTCAGCCAACTCGTCATCTCGTGGACGACTCGGCCGATGTTGGACCGCTTGGTGATCACGGCTCCGCCCCCGGCTACGACGCGCAAGGTCGTGTGCCGGAGGTAGAACAGAACGTCTTTCGACCAGCCCCAGAGATCGTCGGTGTCGGTCAGCACCAATCCTGCTGCTACAGCGCCGAACTGAGAGGCGCCGAACAGCGGTGTCGCACCTTGGAGACCCTGTGCCACCATCCCCAACGGGGTAGTGACCTCTTCGGGAATCGCGTCGGAGAAGAAGTAGTTGTACGGCCCGCTCACCTCTCGGGACTCCGGCGGTTTGACCGGGGTCGGTGTCCAGACCTTGAGCCACGGTGTTTGCGTGAACGGGAACCAGATTGCTTCCACCCGTCCGGATTTCTCGACGAAACTCTCGTAGGTACGCCCTGGCGAACCGGGAGCAGCAAAGAGTTCTTGCCACGGAATGTCGGTGAAACTCCGGCACCGCAGCCGATAATTCTCCCCGGCTTGCAGCGTCACGGAGGTGACGAAGGTTCGACCCAGATGGGCCAGGAAGGCGGTGCTCTCGACGTCCGATCGGTGAAATGTCTTCAGTGCGTACCGATTGATGCCTTCGTCCCACGCCACCACCGTGATCTCGGTGATCAGGTTGCTCAGCGAACCATACGATTGACCAGGGGTGATCGTCTCCCCCACAGCCGGATAGGTTGCCCCGTGAGCACCGATCGCCAGCGCGCCGGCGATGGACAGCTCACCGATCGCCGGAGAGTTGGCCCAGCCGAGCCCTTCTCGCTCGAGCGCTGTCAGAATCGCTTCGATACTGGCGCCGGCGCCCGCCGTGACCGTTGCGGGCGTGCCGTGCTGCACCACAACCGAATTCAGTTTGGCCATCGTATCGACCAGCAGAACTCGATCCGAAGGCGCGCCGGGCACCACCGTCAACGGACTCCACCCGTGCATCGTTCCCTTCGCACGCACTGTGTACCCGTTGTCGAACGCCCAGTTGGCGAGGGTGACGACGTCATCGCTGTGACGTGCCGTGGCCGTCCACACGCTGTCGAGCATGATTTCTCGCGACCAGTTCGCGTACGCCTGCTGTAACAACGGAATGTCCGACGGAAATCCGGGCGGTGGCGCGATGGTCGATGCCGAACCCCAGGGAACTGCTCCCGCCGGCGCCCAGGAAATGCCCGCGAGAGCAGCTGCGCCGGCACTCGCTGCGAGAAATCCGCGCCGGCTCACACCGTCTTCGCTCGAGCTGTGCTCTGCCATGCGCTCTGCTTGATGCACCACTGCTCACTCCGTCAGCCGACTCGGTTCATGTCAGGGACGAACGTAGAACAAATATGATTACGATGCCAGTGGTTCCGTAATAAAAGTTTTCCGAAGCTCACTGCACCATCGGAGCGAAGACCGCGTAGATCGCTTCCGGGGCACCGTCGAACGCACTGATGATCAACCAGGCAGTCAGAACCGTCAACGCCGGCCCGATCAGGATCTTCTCGAGGTTCCCACCTGCACGGATGGACAGGAATGACGGCAGCCGTTGTTCCCACCATCGTTTGCCGCCGAGCGGAATCAGGGGCGCGAGAAACGGCACCCCTTCCTTGGTGATCGCATCGCCGAGACAGTGCGTGGCGCAGCCCAGTGCCACCGCAACACCTAGCCCCGTGGATCCGGCCTCACTCGGATACCACTGCCAGGTGAGGGCAGAGAGCACCAACGCAACGGCGGAGACCGCGAGCCAACCCTTCTCCTTGGCCAATTCACCCGCCAATCCACGGATGGCCAACCCGAGGCAGAAGAACAGGGTGATGATGATGGCTGGCTTCCCGAACTGAACAACCAGCGCCGAGACCCCGGCACCCAACCCGGCGGCGAACAGCGCGGTGTGCGTGAGCGTCCGATGCCCACCACGACGCTTGCCGTCCTTCTTGCCTTTGGTGATGCGGTAGAAGGTCACCGAAAGTGCGTCGATGCCTTTGGCCAGCGCTTTGCTGAGCGGACCGAATGATCGCGAAACCGTCGACTGACCGGTATCGAGGTCGGGAAGCAAGGCAGCTCCGGCGCACACTCCGGCAAAGGTCAAAGTTTCCGCAGTGGATGTGGGCCCTCCCCAGTCGAGAGGCAACAACTCCGCAACCACCAACCCCACAGCAGCACCGGACATCGCGTGGGTGGGGCCCATGACCATGAAACACAACACCTTTCGAAACGCGCCCCGCATCAGGCCGTACCGCACCTCTGCAAGACACCACACACATGACGCCGTCGGCGACGGCCCCGGCATGCTCGCCGAGACCGCCCCGAACGTAGCAAGTGCTACCGACAGGCTTGACCAACCTCCAGACCCAGTTGAGTACGGCCGTACCGTTCCAGGTCAAAGCGGTTCATGCGGAGCTTTTTTCGCTCGTCAGCCCGCGGCAACCGTGCATGACAGGGCAACGCCCTCCTCCAGCGGAGCGACACCGGCCATGTCGAGCACCTCTGCCGGAACACCTTCGGTCGTCGGAGCCCACTCGACGGTCGGCAACGCCGGCACCCCTTCACGCGCAACGAATGTCGCAGCTTCGCTCGGCACTTCGATAGTGACTGCGGCCGTACCGGCCTCCTCCGCGCGCACGACCTTCCCCTCGTCGATGAGCTTCTGCAGCTCCTCGTCGGAAATCGGCGCCGCGACACCACACGCTACTTCGGGAGCCACACCCAACTCGGACGGAGCGGTCGCGATCGACCGCACCGCCACCGGTGACCCGTCGGAAATCGGATTGGAAGCCCAGGCGATTCCCGGCGCCACTGCCATACCGAGGACCGCCACGGACGCCACCACCACACCGGTCCGGCGGGCCCGCTTGCCGTTCACTTTCAATCGCGTCATCGTAGTTCTCCTTGATCGAACGTTCTCGAGTTCTCGGCGCGGTCGCATCCGAGAAACCCGAGGTTATGAAGCCAACACTGCAGATCTGTTGTCGGTTTCTTAGGAGTTGATGAGAATGCGACGGCCCTCGCTCCGAGCGAGGCCCCAGGCCTTGATCCGATGGCACCATGGCTGGGGTGAGTACACGCGAGCGCATCCTGATCGTTGACGACGACGCGAAGGTTCTGAATTCGCTCGAACGTGGACTCCGATTGTCGGGCTTCGACACGGCAACTGCCGTCGACGGACGATCGGCCTTGTCATCGGTGAACAAGCAATGCCCGGCCGCGCTCGTTCTCGACGTCAACATGCCCGGTCTCGACGGCGTCGGGGTGGTGACCGCCCTGCGCGCGATCGGCAACGAGGTTCCGATCTGCGTGCTCAGCGCCCGAAGTTCCGTGGGTGATCGCATCGCGGGGCTGGAGGCGGGCGCCGACGACTACCTCACCAAGCCCTTCGAGTTGGCCGAGCTCGTCGCCAGACTCCGCGCATTACTTCGACGCACGACGCGAGCCACCCCGTCGGTCGACCATCCGATCACGGTGGGACCGCTGACGGTCGATCTCCGTGGCCATCGAGCGCACATCGACGGTAGGCGAATCGAACTCACCAAAAGAGAATTCGACCTGTTGTCGGTACTCGCCGAGCACACCGGTGTCGTACTCAGTCGCGCACAACTCCTGCGACTCGTCTGGGGTTACGACTTCGCCGCCGACACCAATGTCGTCGACGTCTTTGTCACCTACCTACGCAAGAAACTCGAAGTCGACGGAGCGCCCCGCGTGATCCACACAGTGCGTGGGGTGGGCTTCGTCCTGAGGGCCGAACGATGAAGCGGCCGCTGTCACTTCAGACTCGCGTAGCCATCGCCTCGGGCCTGGCAGCCGGAATCGTGATTGCCGCGATCGGAATTGCGTTCGCGGTCTTTCTGCGTGTCAACGGATCCGAACAACTCGAACGCACTCTCGATTCCGTCACCCTGGGCGTCGCGGCGAGTGCGCCGAGCCCGCTATTCATCGAAACACCAACTGCAACAACAGAACCATCCGTGGTCAGCCCCGGATTCAACGCCGCGACCGTCAGCGCCTTGGCTACCACCGATGTTCGCAGTCGTGATGTTCTGGTGCCCGGCGACAGCGGCGCCGCACTGGCCGTCAGCATCCCCGAAGACCCACTGACCCAGGCAATCCGTGAGCAGCAGTTCCAAGTGGCCGCTGCAGCAGTGGTCGCCATCCTTGCCGCGGCCGGGCTCGGTTGGTTCCTCACCGGCCGAGCCGTCCGGCCACTACAGCAATTGACCGAGACCACCAGTTCGATCGGCAACAACCTCGACGTCGACGGACTCTCGCGCCGGGCACCGTCGGTACGTGGAACGCGAGAAGCCGAAGAACTGTCGGAGGCAATCCAGAGCATGCTCAGTCGCATCGAAAGCGATCGAAGCCGCACCGAGGAGGCGTTGGAGTCGGCACGCGATTTCGCTCGCGTCTCCGCCCACGAACTGCGCACACCTCTCACGTCGATGCGTACCGATCTCGAAGTTCTCGCAACACTCGATCTCACGGAAAGCCAACGGCGCGAACTGTCCGGCGAATTGTTGGAGGCGCAGCGCCAGATCGAGCGCACCCTGACCGACCTCGAGACTCTAGCCCTGGGTGACGTGGCCGATCCCGAGGATTGTGCCGACGTCGATCTCGTCGAGGTTGCCGATCGCGCCGTCGCTGACGCAGGCCGTCTGCACCCGCAGGTCGACGTTCGTTTGAAAGCACCGGAAGAACTTTCGGTTCAGGCCTTTCCCGCGGGTATCCGTCTGGTGCTGACCAACGCCGTCACCAATTCCGTTCGGCACGGCAATGCCGACGAAGTCGAGATCACTGTCCGATCAGGGGCTGCGACGGGTTCGGCGACGGTATTCGTCGACGACAACGGCACCGTGATCGCGCCTTCGGAACGCGAAGCGATGTTCGAGAGATTCGTTCGTGGTACCGGTGCGGGCGACGCCGGAAGCGGTTTGGGACTGGCCCTCGTCGCGCAGCAGGCGAGGCTGCACGGCGGTAGCGCGCGACTCGACAAGAGCCCACTCGGCGGAACTCGATTGATCTTCTCGATCAACCCAATTCGACGTGCAGAGCCTCGAGCAGCGGCTTGGCCGCCTCGTCGAAGAATCGGTCTTGGGTATCTCCACCGATCTGTACCAGTGCCACATCGGTGAATCCGGCGTCGGTGTATGCCTTGACCGCTTCGACGATCACATCGAGATCGGGACCACACGGAATGCTTTCAGCTACATCCTCTTTGCGCACGAACTGAGTCGCACCCGAGAAGCTCGCCGGCGTCGGCAGTTCGGAGTTCACGGACCACCCTCCGCCGAACCACCGGAACTGCTGATGAGCTCGTGCAATTGCCATGTCGCGATCAGGGTCCCACGAGATCGGAATCTGACCGATGGTCCGGCCTGCGGGAGCCAATCCGTATGCTCGGCCGTGCACGTGCTTCCACAAGTGCACTAGCTCCGAATCCGGTTGCACGGCAATCAGATCGTCGGCCATCGGACCGAAACGCTCGACGGACTTGTCTCCGGACATGGCCAGCGCCAGCGGAACCGGGTTCTCGGGGAGATCCCAGATCCTGGCGGACTGGACGTCGAAGTACTCCCCCTTCCAGCTCACCAGATCTCCGGCGAGCAGTGCGCGAATGATGCTCACCGCCTCCTGCAGCATGTCCTGGCGGGTGTCGATGGACGGCCAACCCTCGCCGACCACATGCTCGTTCAGGCTCTCGCCACTTCCCAATCCCAGGGTGAAGCGTCCGTCCGCGAGGATCTGGATCGTCGCAGCTTTCTGAGCGACGACGGCGGGGTGGTACCTCACGGTCGGACAAGTCACGTACGTCATCAAACCGACTCGCTCGGTGGCGTGGGCGACTGCCCCCAGCACCGACCAGGCGTAGGGTGCATGCCCCTGCTCGGTCAGCCACGGCGAGTAGTGATCACTCATCACTTCGAAGTCGAAGCCGACTTCTTCGGCCCGAACTGCATGGCGAACCAGTTCTTTCGGACCTGCCTGCTCCGTCATCAAGGTGTAGCCGAATCGTGCCATCACTGATCAACTCCCGGTATCTAGGCCTGAAACGAGTTCGGAAATCACACTGCCGTCGAGGTGGTCGAGGAGGTCGCGGGCGTCGTCGTACACGGCAGCCGCACCCGCACCTTCGAGTTCGTCGGTCGACATGCCACCACTGCGCACTCCCACAGCCACAACGCCCGCCCATGTCGCCGCCTTCATGTCCCAGACGGCATCCCCGACCATGACCGCATTGCCCGCGTCGACACCTGCCTTCGCGAGCGCGACCTCGATCAGGTCCGGATCAGGTTTTGCCTCGTCGACGGATTCCGAAGAGGTGGCGGCGTAGATCATTTCGTCGATGTCGAGCGTCCGGCGTAGCAACTTCAGTTCGTCGTCCGGCGCCGAGGTAGCGAGCACCACATGCAGTCCGAGCGAGTGAACTCGGCGGATCAACTCGCGCGCTCCCGGCAGTACTCGGAGACGGTCGGCCGACTGCCGGTAGTACGTGGTGTGAAGTTCTTTGGCTCGCGGTCCGCACCCGTCGATGTCTTCGCCGAGCAAGGACTCCAGTAGTTGGTCTCCATCCATGCCGATGCTGCGGTGTACCCGCCACGCGTCGACCGGGCGACCTACCTCGAAGAAAGCTCGCGACCACGCTTCTACGTGCAGATAGTTGGAATCGACGAGCGTTCCGTCGATGTCGAAGAGAACCGCACCTATTGCCATGGGAATTGACTGCCCAACACCTCGGTTCGCGAAACTTGTGCCCCGAGCATTCTCAGCTCGAGAAGCGGATCATGGAGAGTGCGAACAGCAGAAGTGCACGTCGAACAGGGGTGTCGTCATGGAGTCAGTCGTTGTATTCCTTCTCGCATGCTTCGTCTATTGGTTTGCGCTTCTGTAGTTGGGTAGACGGAAACGGACCGCTGCCGGGAAGTGATTTCCCTTGCAGCGGTCCGCATTCGGTAGACCTAAGCGATGCTCATGTCAGCGGGTCACTGACCTGCGCGTACACCTTCTTCGACGCGCTTGCCCAAATCTGCGTCGACGTTCTTCCAGTACTCGAAGACACGCAACAGAACTTCCTCACTGACGCCGGCAAGGGCGTGGCCGACGATGTTGCTCACCAGGCGCTCACGAGCTGCGTCGTCGAGAACTTCACGGACCAGCGTTCCGGCCTGCGTGAAGTCGCCGTCCTCGGCGTGCTCGATGTATCCGGCGCGCACTGCCTTGCCGTCGAACGCCCACAGTCCTTCGTCACCGGCAACCGACGGATCGGCATGCGGTCCGCCGTACGAGTTCGGTGCGTACACCGGCGTCGACGGGGAATTGAAGCTGTAACGCATGGCGCCCTCCTTGGAGTAGGAGTTCACCTCGTTCTTCGGGGCATTGACCGGCAGGTCGGCGTAGTTGGTGCCGATGCGGTAACGATGTGCGTCGGCGTAGGAGAAGACGCGGCCGAGAAGCATCTTGTCCGGGCTGAATCCGATGCCGGGCACCACGTTCGACGGCTCGAACGAAGCCTGCTCGATCTGCGCGAAGAAGTTCTCCGGGTTGCGGTTCAGCGTCCACTTGCCGACCTCGATCAGTGGGTAGTCCTTCTGGGACCAGACCTTGGTGAGGTCGAACGGGTTGAAGCGGTAGCCTTCGGCCTCGTCGACCGGCATGATCTGAACCTTGAGTGTCCAGCTCGGGAAATTACCGGCCTCGATGGCGTTGTACAGATCCGCGCGGTGGTAGTCGGGATCGCTACCGGCGAGGCTGTCTGCTTCGGCCTGCGTCAGGAACTCGATGCCCTGATCGGTCTTGAAGTGGTACTTCACCCAGAAGCGTTCACCCGCAGCGTTGACCCACTGGTAGGTGTGCGATCCGAAGCCGTCCATGTTGCGCCAGGTCTTCGGGATACCGCGGTCACCCATCAGCCAGGTCACCTGGTGAGCGGTCTCGGGACGCAGAGTCCAGAAGTCCCACTGCATGTCGTGGTCACGAAGACCCGAGCCGGGCAGTCGCTTCTGCGAACGAATGAAGTCGGGGAACTTGATGGCGTCCTTGATGAAGAACACCGGGGTATTGTTGCCGACGAGGTCGTAGTTTCCCTCTTCGGTGTAGAACTTCATCGCAAAACCGCGCGGATCGCGCCAGGTGTCCGGGCTGCCCTGCTCACCGGCGACGGTGGAGAAGCGGACGAGGGACTCGGTCTTCTTACCCGGCTGCAGGAACGCGGCCTTGGTGTACTTGCTGACGTCGTGTGTGATGACGAGTTCACCGAAAGCGCCGCCGCCCTTGGCGTGGACGATGCGCTCCGGGACACGCTCGCGGTTGAACTGCGCGAGCTTCTCGATCAGGTAGTGGTCGTGAAGGAGCACCGGCCCCTGAATACCCGCGGTCAGCGATTCGTCATCACTTGCGACCGCGATACCGAAATTGTTGGTGGTGGGCTTGGTCATGGCGAAGCCTCCTAGCGTTGTGGGCTGGGCGTCAGAGGAGCGGGGCTGCATCCGAGCCGAACGCATGGGCTGCATGCGAGGTGGCTGACTCGGAGGTTCTGGACGCATCAATTCGATTCTGCGAGACCGCGTCCGACTCGGTGTCGGATTCGGCAGAATTCTTCAGGCAATCTTCGCAACGGCCCCAGAACACGACCTCGGCTTCGTCGATTTCGAAGCCGTGATTATCGGAAGGTTCGAGGCAGGGAGCTTGGCCGACAACACAATCGACGTCGACGACCTTGCCGCAGCCGCGACAGACGAGGTGATGGTGGTTGTCACCAGTCCTCGTCTCGAACCGTGCGGGCGAACCCGCCGGCTCGATGCGTCGCAGCAATCCTGCGTTCACGCATGCCTTCAGCACGTCGTAAACGGCCTGTGTGGATACCGATCCGAGCTGCTGCCGCACGAGTGCTGCAACAGAATCGGCGTCTGAATGCGGTTGGGCTGTAACCGCATCCAGCACGGCGAGGCGCGGAGCAGTGACCCTCAATCCGACGGCGCGCAATTGCGCTCGGGGGTCGAAGTCATGCTCTCCGTCTCGCATGTTTCCCAGTATGCCGCTTTTCTGGAATTAGTCAAGAAAAGGATTGCCTAAGTTGAATCGAGACCGGTGTCACACCTAGCGGCATCACACCCAGTGCATCGCACCCGGTTACTCAGCCCAGGACGAACCAGATCGCCTTGACCGTCTCGTCCGTCTCGTTGCGCAACCGGTGGGGAACGTTCCCGACCAGGTGTATCGCTTCACCCGCCTTGAGGAGCCGACGCATTCCGTCGATGTCGATCGTCAGAGTCCCTTCCAGCACGTACCCGTAGTCGTCACCCGAATGAGTCTGCGGTGCATCGCCCGGTGCGGAATCGGCGCCGGGCTCGTACTCCGTGAGGAGGAACTGGACGTGATGGTTCGCGGGAGTGTTCGCCAACCGTTGCCAGCGAACACCCGACCGAAAGGTGAGGCAGTCGGAGATCCGCGGTTCGTGAGTCTTCGTTTCGGATGCGGATTCCCGTTCCGGATCGACGCTGTTGCCGAGCAGCACGTCCAAGGACAGGTTGAGTTCGGTCGCGATCGCAAAAAGCGTGTTCACCGCGGCCTGACTCTGCCCCAGTTCGAACTGCGACAGGAAGGACGGCGATACGCCGAGCCGCCTCGCCAATTCACGAACCGGGATTCCCTGTCTCGTGCGTTCGGCACGAACCGTCTTGCCTACCGACGTCCCCAAACCGTTGTCCTCCGTCTTCTGTTTGCGCGCCGCCACCTTGGCCGGCGCCGACTTCTGCTGTGCCGACTTCTTCTGTGCCGTCGTCTTTTGGGGAGTCGTCTTGCGCGGTTGCGATTTCTTCGATGCAGCCGCTGTCGACTCAGCCGTCTTACGAGGTGGCTTTGCGCCGGTTGCCGTCATGTCCGAACTCGCTTCCGTAGGTCTCGGGGACCGCCTGTGCGGAGCCCAAGCCTAGCGCTCGACGTAGGAGAAACTTCTGAACCTTCCCACTCTCCGTCCGAGGAAGCGACGCAACGGTCTCGACTCTCTCCGGAGCTTTCTGAACGGCAAATCCTTCGGACAGCAGGAAGATCCGCAGATCTCGAACGCTTGGCGGATCACCGTCCGGAACCACGAAGGCGCACGCGCGCTCCCCCAGATCCTCGTCCGGATACCCGACCACCGCCACCTCTCCCACATTGGGATGAGCCTCGAGGGCCCACTCGATGTCGGCAGCGCTGAATTTCTCTCCGCCCCGGTTGATGATGTCCTTGATCCGTGACGTGATCCGGATCTGACCGGGTCCGTCCACGGCGGCTACGTCGCCGGTCCGGAAAAAGCCGTCCTCGGTGAACGATTCCTCGTTGATCGAGCTGTCGACGTAGCCGACGAACAGTTCCGGGCCCCGCACCAACAGCTCGTCGTCTTCGCCGAGCCGGAATTCGTTTCCGCCGATCACAGCTCCTTCGTCCTCTGCCTGCAGGTCGATGTCACCGAAAGGATCACCCATGACGAGGGTCGGAAGTTCCGTCGATCCGTAGGTGCGAACAACCGCCGTCCCCATCACGCGATGGGCCCGACGCACCAACTCGGGCGGAATCCCGGCCCCACCACACACGAATCGGGTCAGCTGAGATCGTCGATATCCGCCCTTCTCGTAGGCGTCGGCGAGACCACGGAGAAACGGTGTCGCGCTCACGGTGAACGTGCATTGCTCGCGTTCGATCAACGCAACTGCCACTTCGGGAACCCAGTGTTGCATCAGAACTGTAGAGCAGGCTGCCGCTGCCGGCAGAACTACCGCATACGAAATTCCGGTGATGTGGGGTAACGGCGAAGGCATGAAGATTCGGTCCTGCGAATCCACGCCACAATGCGCGATCATGCTCGAACTCTCGGCCATCAGGGTCCGATGTGTGTGAAGCACGCCTTTCGGAGCCGAGGTGGTTCCCGACGTGTAGAGAACGAGGGCGACATCGTCGGGATCCGCGCGGTGGTCGGGCCGGTTCGACTCCATCCCGAAGTCCAGGAAGTCGTCGAACGTTGTGCGTCGCAACCCACCTTCGCCTCGAGCCTCCACCAGAAGAACCTCTCGGCCCAGATCACGGAGCACCGTCCCGAGTTGCTCGACGTGACGATATCCGCGGTATTCCTGCGGGGCTACGATCACCGACGGCTCAGCTTGCTCGACGATGAAGGACAACTCGTGTGCGCGGTAAATCGGGACCACCGGAAGGAGAATGCCGCCGGCAAGCCACGTGCCCCAGGCCGCAACCACGGATTCCCACCAGTTCGGCAGTTGAACGAGTACCACTTCTCCAGGCTCGAATCCCGATTTATGCAGTGCGCCTGCAAAGCTCGTTGCAGCGTCCACCAATTCCTGGTAAGTCCACCGCACACTCTCGTCGACAAGGGCCAGTGCTTCGGGATCGCGACGCAGGGCGTCGAGAAGCATCTCGGGCAGCACCCCGCCGCCGGTCATTGCCCGCGGGCGGGTAGCGCTCAGCACGACATCACCCGCCGAACGGCTGCAACGATGTCGTCAGGTCCGACTTCCCACTCACGTTCGAGCACCGGCGCATAGGGCGCAGGCGCGTACCGTGCTCCCACCCGCACTACCGGCGCGTCCAGTGAATAGAACCCGGAATCCACCGCCATAGCTGCGATCTCGGCTCCGACGCCGAAGTCCACGACGGCTTCCTGGGCAATGACCATCCGGTTCGTCCGACTGAATGATTCGAGAATCGTCTCCCGATCGAGCGGAGCAATCGTTCGTAGATCGATGACCTCGGCATCGATCCCTTCGTCTGCCAACGTCTGCGCCGCGACCAAGGCGTGCAATGCCATACGCGACCACGAGACGATGGTGACGTCCGAACCTGGTCTCGTCACCGCTGCCTTTCCGATCGGAACCCGAAAATCCTTGCTCGGCAACAAACTTTTCTTCTCGTACAGCAGTCGATGCTCGATGAACATGACCGGGTTGTCGTCCTCGATCGCTGCCCGCAACAACCCGTATGCATCCGCGCCCGAACTCGGCATGAGCACAGTCAGTCCCGGGATGTGCGCCAACAGCGCCTCGAGACTCTGCGAATGCTGACCACCCGACGATCTGCCGGAACCGAACTGCGTCCGCACCACCAACGGCAGACTCACTGCGCCGCCCGTCATGAACCGAAGTTTTGCCGCCTGATTCATCAACTGATCCAGGCACACCCCGAGGAAGTCGAGGTACATCAGTTCCACGACGGGCCTACGGCCCGCCATCGCGGAGCCGACGGCAAGACCCATGATTGCCGATTCGGAGATCGGCGTATCGAGCACTCGACCCGGATACTTTGCGGCCAATCCCCTGGTCAGACCGAAAACATTTCCGCCGGCAACGTCGATGCCGGCAAGAAACACATCCGGATCGGCCGCCAGAGAGTCATCGAGCGCCGCCTTGAGGATCTTGGACTGCGACACGGCCGCGCCGCCCGCGCCGACACCCACGTCGAGGCGGTCCGGCGGGTAGATGCGACGCGGCGAAAAGATGTACTCCATCACGCTCGACGCCTCCGGTTGCGGCGACGACCGCGCGAAACGCTCCGCCTCGGCGACCACCGCCCTCACCCGCTTGTCCACCAGATCGAGTACTTCGTCCCCGATGCCGAACTCTCGGAGTCGGCCACGCGTCAGCGTCAGTGGATCGGCCGCGAGAATGTCTCGCGCCATCTCGTCCTTGTCGCGGTACACCTGCGGATCGCCCTCGTAGTGCCCGTGCACCCGCAGAGTCGTGACCTCCACGAACACCGGACCACCGCTGCCTCGCACCTGCTCGTACACCGGCCGAATACCGTCGGCGACCGCCTCGACGTCGTTGCCTGCCAGCGTGATCGATTTCATCCCGTATCCCGCTGCGCGCGCAGAGATCGGGACAGGATGCTGATCCACCGTCGAGGAAAACTCCGAGAATCCGTTGTTCTCGCATAGGAAGATGATCGGCAGCTTCCACAGAGCAGCCATGTTCATCGCCTCGTGGAACGCACCGGTCGCAATCGCCCCGTCACCGAAGAACGCCACCACCAGATCGCCCTCACCGCGATCCTTGGCAGCGAAAGCCGCACCGACGGCAATCGGCAACCCCGCGCCCACGATCCCGTTCGCACCGAAGATCCCCAAGCGGGGATCCGCCACGTGCATCGAGCCACCCCGGCCGTTGTTGGCTCCGGTGACCTTGCCCATCAACTCCGCCATCATCCGGTCGGGCTCGAGACCTTTTGCCAGAACATGGCCGTGCCCGCGGTGCGTCGAGGTGATGACGTCACTGACCCGCGCATGAGTGAGAGCCCCCACCGCGCACGCCTCTTGACCTATCGAAGTGTGAACGAACCCCGGAATGGTGTCGCCCTTGTAGAGCGCCGAGATGCGCTCCTCCATCATCCGGATCAACAACATCTTTTCGTAGGCACACAGAACTTCTTCGCCGTTCACGAGCCGGAACACCTCCAATAATGCTGCGCTCGTTACGAATACATGCGCAGTGGGTGAGCAGGACTATACCGACGGATTTTCCTCGCTGTCCAGTGGCACTTGACAAAGGCTGTGAGGTGACTCACGATTACGGAGTACTTCGGATCCGCGACGATCCGCTCGGGGCAGTTGGCACGAGCGAACCGCGTCGATGCCGTAATACGCACGGCGACAAGACCGTCCGTTTTCTTTCGTACCTACTTCCGTTCAGCTTTCACTCGTTACATGAGGAGTCGCGCAATGCGCCGTGAAGATGTCGAATTCTCCAGCGACGGAGTCACCGTTCGCGGTTGGCTGTACCGACCCGACACCGACGACGACGTTCCGGCCGTCGTACTGGCAGGCGGTTGGTGCTACGTCCGCGAATTGGTCATGCCCTATTACGCCGAGGCCTTCGTGACGGCCGGTATGGCTGCGCTGGTCTTCGACTACCGCAACCTGGGCGTCTCGGACGGTGAGCCCCGCCAACATCTGGACCCGAAGCAACAGATTCGTGACTATCAGAACGCGCTCAGCTTTCTCGAGCGCACTCCCGGCATCGACAACGACCGTCTCGGCGCCTGGGGAATTTCCTACTCCGGCGGCCACGTGATGATTCTCGCCGCGACCGATCCCCGGGTGAAGGCCATCGTGTCTCAGATTCCGGTGATCGACGGGTACCGCAACATGCGTCGGATCCACGGGACCATGGGTTATCGAAAGCTGTGGGACGCAATTCTCGAAGATCGCCGACTCCGCTTCGACGATCCGGATCAGCGACTGCACATCGCGCATGCGAGCGAGAACCCCGAGGAAGAACTGTCGTCCTGGCCGTTCCCCGAGACGAAGACGACCTTCGCGGCACTTCAAGCCACCGAAGCTCCTCTCTACCAGAACAGTTCGACCATGGAATCCGTCGATCTCCTGCTCGACTACGACGTCAACTACTTCGTACCCCGGATTCTCGACACGCCGTCGATGATGATCGTCGCCGAAGGCGACGACCTCACGTTGTGGGACTTGGAGATCGAGAGTTTCAACAACATCCCGACTCCGAAGAAAGAACTTGTCGTCCTACCGCACACGTCGCACATGACGCTCTACAGCGATCAGTCCAAGCTCGCAGTAGCGGCCGAACACGCTTCCCGTTGGTTCACAACGCATCTGCTGGCGAAGTAGCGAAATCTCCCGTTTCCTCCACACCTCGAGACAACCTCTCGAGCCCCCTCTTGTGAGACCAAGGATGTGATCATGCCTTCGATCGAATCGAAGATCGTGGACGTCGCGCGAAACGCGACGTTCTCTCATCCACTGACCCGACGTTCCTTCTTCGCCGCAATGGGCGCAGCAGGCATCACCCTCGGCGCAGTGGCCTGCGGAGCAGGCGGCAGTTCCACCAGTACCGCCGCCGGCGGTGGCGCTGGCGCGGGCAAAGTCCAGGAAAAGACCCTCTGCCAGGTCACAACTCTCTCCAACGACTACTTCGTCGCGTTCTCGGACGGCGGCAAGCAGGCGATGGACGCGCTGGGCGTGAGCATGTCCTCGGTGGAGGACCAGGGCAACGTCAACACTGCGCTGGGACAGGTAGGCAACGTCCGCGCTTCGGGCGGCAAGTCGATCTTCGGTACTCCCGCCACCGAAGCTCAAGCGGCAGCTGTCACGAAAGCCTGCCAGGCAGCCGGGATTCTGTATGCCAGCTCGTACACGGCGCCCGCCTGGTACACACCGGCCGACGCGGACAAGTGGGTCCGCTTCATCACACCGCCGTCCACCAAGATCGCCGTCGCAACCGCCAAGGCTTTGTTCGACAAGGTCGGCGGCAACGGAACCATCATTCATGTTCCGGGGCAGAAGGGTTCGTCTTCCGACGATCAACGGACAGCTGGACTGAACGCCGCGGCCAAGGACTACCCGGGAATCAAGATCGTCACCGCGTCGCCGGGCAACTGGACTTCGGAGGACGCGAGAAAGGCGTTCACGAACATCTTGCCTTCGGTGCCGGACTTCGTCGGGGTGTTCGCGCAGAACGACAGTCAAGCTGCAGGAGTCATTGCGGCACTGGACGCCGCGAAGATCACCGGCAAGATCGTGGTCGGATTCGACGGTAACAAGCAGAACGTCGAATACATCGCGCAGGGAAAGCAATACCTGACCAGCGCGACGGTCGGCGGACTCACGGCAGGAATTCTCGGTGTCACCATCTTCGATCAACTCAACGGCGTCGACCTGTCTCTGCCGGAGCGATTCCTTTCACAGGGAGCACTCCTGGTGACTCCGGAGATCGCCGACGACGTACTGAAAACCGTGTACGCACCCACACTTCCGTTCGACTGGGCAAAAATGAGCAAGGCCCTGCATCCTGACGATTGGGACCCGCAGACCGTACTCAACCCGATCGATCCGCGGGAGTACTACGTCGGCGTATCGCAGGACCAATACACGCTGAACAGCGCTTGGAACTCTGCAGATATCACCGGAGTACGCACCGAGTACGCAGCCGCGTTCCGCTCGGGCCCGTTGCTGCAGTACAAAGACCAACTCGTGGCCTGAGAATGAGTGATACGAAGGTGAGCGACTCAGCAACCATCAGCTTGCGTGGGGTCTGCAAGAGTTACGGACCCGTTCACGCCCTCCAGGACGTCTCACTCGACGTCAGCCGAGGTGACGTTCTCGGCTTGATCGGTGAGAACGGCGCCGGAAAGTCAACGCTGATCGGCGTTTTGACGGGAACGGTGCGTCCCGACGCCGGAAGCCTCGATGTCAACGGGACACACGTGGAACTCGGCGACTCGCGTACTCTCCGCGAACTCGGAATCTCCGTGGTGGTCCAGGAGCAGTCATTGGTCGATGCACTGCGGGTGTACGAGAACATCTATCTCGGACGTGAGGGCGAGATAGGTGGTTGGGGACCCGGCCGGCGTCGGAGAATGCGCGACGCCGCCCAGTCGCTACTCGACACACTCGGCATCGAGGGGCTGCGCGCCGACGCCGTTGTCGCCGAATTGACCTACCCGCAAAGGCAACTGGTCGAGATCGCACGTGCCTTCTCGCGGATCACCGACGCCACCGAAGCGCCGGTGATCCTGCTCGACGAGCCGACAAGCGCGTTGACCGAGACCGAGGTGGAAATCCTCTTCGCGTTGATCGAGGGGTGGCGCGATCGGGTGTCGTTCATCTTCGTCTCTCACATCCTGCAAGACGTCCTGCGGATCAGCACACGGCTACTCGTACTTCGCGACGGGCGGTCCATCGAAACGCTCTCCGCTGACGGCGTCACGGCGGAGCAACTGCACGAGTTGATGGTGGGTAGCGAACGCAGCGCGGACTACTACCGCGAAGGCGAACAGACCGGAGTGCTGTCGACGAAGCCGTTGATCGAACTCCGAGATGCAAGCAGCGCAGGCGAGTTCGAGTCCGTCGATCTTGTCGTCCGACCGGGCGAGGTAGTGGGACTGGCCGGAGTCATCGGTTCGGGGAAAGCGTCGGTGGCTGCAGCAGTCGCGGGTGCGGAGTCGTTGTCGGCGGGTTCGATTCACGTCGACGGTACTGCGCACGAGCACTGGTCGGTTCCCGCTGCCGTGGCAGCCGGAGTCTTGTACGTCCCGCCGGAGCGTGCCCAGGACTCCCTGTTCCGCAGCGCGTCGATCAGAAACAACATCTCGATCGGCTTCCTCGATCTCCTCCGCCACCCGTGGACGCGGCTACTGCGTTTACGGACCGAAAGGGAATGGACGACGCAGTTAGCCCGCGCGCTGCAGGTCAAGGCCCCGTCGTTGTCGACGCCCATCGGGGAACTCAGTGGCGGAAACCAACAGAAGGCGATCTTCGCTCGGTGGCAAGGTCGCGAATGCAAAGTGCTGGTCCTCAGCGATCCGACGCGTGGAATCGACGTCGGAACGCGAGAGGAGATCTACGGTTTGGTCCGGTCGATGGCTGCATCGGGGGTCGGCGTGCTGCTGTGCGCCGAATCCCTCGAAGAAGTGATCGGAATGTCCGACCGAATCGTGATCATGAAGGACGGAGTCATCAGCGCAGAGCTGGCGGCCCCTGCAGAGCACAAGCCCGCCGAAGTCGACGTGATCAAGCACATGATGTGAGGAATGCAGTGACCCAGACACTCTCGAAGCAATCGCCGGCCAGCGATGCCGCAGCGCCGTCAGGCGCGCGCGGTCTGCTGAGTCGACTCGATCAGCACCGCAACATAGTTGTACCGACGGTTGCAGTGCTGGTCCTGATCATCTATTTCCAGTGGCGCACGGAAAGTTTCATCACTGCGACGTCCGCGCAGAACATTCTCAACCAGATGGCTTTCCTGACCGTGCTCGCGCTCGCCGGCACGTTTGTCATTCTGATCGGTGGTATCGATCTTTCGGTGGCGGCGACGGCCACTCTCGCCGGAATTCTGATCGCCACGTGGATCGACAAGTTCGGCGGCCCGTTGGCGATAGTCATGGTGATCGCCGCCGGGGCGGTGGTCGGACTGGTCAACGGATTGATCACGACAATGCTCAAGGTTCCGTCGTTCCTGGTGACGCTGGGAATGATGTCCGTACTCGACGGCATTTCCAACACCGTCTCCAAAGGCGGTCCTGTTTCCTATAATTCGAATCTTCTCCAGAGCCTGGTGAACGAGTCGATGATCCCCAACGTCCCCAACGGGGCACTGATCGCAATCCTGCTGACCATCGGCGCGACAGTCCTGGCATTCGGTACGTCGTTCGGTCGCCACATGTATGCGGTGGGCGGCAACGAACGCGCCGCGGCACTCGTCGGTGTTCGCGTACGACGCACCAAACTTGCGGTCTTCGCGGTTGCCGGAGCCGTCGCCGCGATTGCCGGAATCATCTTCACCGGCCAGGCCAGCACCGGCGTCCCGATGGGTGCAGGCCCGAGCCTGCTCAATTCCATCGCAGCCGTGGTGGTGGGCGGCACCGCACTGTCCGGTGGCGTCGGCGGCCCACATCGAACGATCCTCGGTGCACTCGTGATCGTGTTGCTGAGCGCCGGAATGGACCTGACCTCGGTCGACCCCTACACACAACTCGTCATCAAGGGCATCGTGGTGATTGCCGCAGTTGCACTGACCATCGACCGACGCCGATACGGAGTGATCAAGTGACCACCAGAGCACGCACCACCGGAAGAGTTTCGGGCAAGGTCGCGTTCGTCACCGGCGCAGCACGCGGCCAGGGCCGGGCACATGCGATCCGCTTGGCCGAGGAAGGCGCAGACATCATCGCGCTCGACATCTGCGCCGATGTCGAAGGCGTTCCGTACTCGCTGGCAAGCGAAGCCGACCTCGCCGAGACCGTCCGGTCGGTCGAGGCGGTCGGCGGACGAATTCTGGCCGAGGTGGCCGATGTTCGCGACTTCACCGCGATCAAAGGTGTCCTCGGCCGCGGAGTCGACCAGTTCGGTCACGTCGACATCGTCTGTGCCAACGTCGGTATCAACATCCCATCACCTACACACGAACTCACCGAAAGCCAGTGGGGCACTGTCGTCGACATCGATCTCAGCGGCACGTGGCGAACCGCCAAGGCAGCAATCCCCTACCTGATCGAACAGGGCGTCGGGGGCGCGATCATCCTGACCAGCTCGGCGGCCGGGCTCAAGGGATACGGCAACATCGCGCACTACACAGCCGCGAAACACGGCGTCAACGGGTTGATGAAAACTCTCGCGCAGGAACTGGCTCCCCACCAAATCCGAGTGAACACCGTCAACCCCACCCAGGTCGACACTCCGATGATCATGAACGACGCCATGTACGAGTTGTTCTGTCCGGACATCGACGAGCCGACCCGGGAGGATTTCGCCCCGTTGTCGCAAGCGATGAATGCGCTGCCCATCCCGTGGGTCGAATCCGTCGACGTCAGCAATGCCGTGCTTTTCCTCGCGTCCGACGAAGCCAGGTACATCACCGGCGTCGCACTGCCCGTCGACGCAGGCGTACTCGTCAAATAGCTCTCCGATCACCCACGTACACAACAATTTCAGCAACAGGAGGATCCCCATGACCGGACGATTCGAAGGCAAGGTCGCATTCATCACGGGTGCTGCTCGCGGGCAAGGGCGTAATCACGCATTGCGGCTGGCGCAGGAGGGCGCGAACATCATCGCTCTCGACTCCGTCAAGGACAACGACACCGTGCCGTACCCCTTGGCCACGGAGGACGACCTTCAGGAAACAATCCGTCTCGTCGAAGAAGCAGGCGGCAAGATCATCTTCTCGCACGCCGACGTGCGCAACTTCGACTCGGTCAAGCTGGCCCTCGAAGCCGGGCTCGATCGCTTCGGCCACGTCGACATCGTCATCGCAAACGCGGGCATCCTCTCCTTCGGGAACGCGCACGAATTGGACGAGGAGAAGTGGGGCGAAATGATCGACGTCAACCTCAGCGGCGTGTGGCGCACCGTCAAGGCCGCGATCCCCCACATGATCGAACAGGGCACCGGCGGCGCGATCGTCCTCACCGCCTCCGTTGCCGGGCTGCGCGCGTACACGGGTGTCGGACACTATGTTTCGGCCAAGCACGGCGTCGTGGGATTGATGAAGACCCTCGCCCAGGAACTCGCTCCGCATCGCATTCGCGTCAATACCGTGAACCCGACGCAGGTCGACACCGAGATGGTGCAGAACCAGGCGATGTACAACCAATTCGTTCCCGGCACCGACAATCCGGGTCGCGACGACTTCGCCAAGGCCTCCGGCGACATGATCCTCTACCCGATCCCGTGGGTAGAAAACGACGACGTCACCAACGCCGTCAAATTCCTCGCCTCCGACGAAGCGCGTTACATCACCGGCGTCGCGTTGCCCGTGGACGGCGGCGTGCTGGTCATGTGAGTGACCGACCAGTTCAGGAGACTCTCGTGAACCGAGTGACGAAGATGCCACCTCAGCTCTGTGGAGGGACGAGCGTCGCAACCACCCACGAATGCCAGGTTCGACGTGCCAAACGCTCGCGAAACCGTGGATCGTATGCGGACGACCTCATCGACTTCGCAATCCTGTGGCGCCCGTGGAACGGCGCCGCTGCCGAGGACATCTTCGTCACCTTCGGCCTGTCGCCGCGGACGTATTACAATCGACTGCGATCAGCTCTGAGTGGGCCGGCCGGATCGGACCTGTGCACGGCACTGAAAATGGAACTCGCCCAGCTCGGCGCTGCCTGAACTCGTCGGCCCTGCTTGAATCACTACACACCGCGTCGGAAATACTTCACGATCCCCGGGAACAAATCCGGGGAGACCGCCGTTGAACACCCTGTCGGCGTCCGAACAAGCCCCGGGCCCCACCCCTTTTGTCGCTGCGAGCGACCACCCGCCGAGAGGCGCCTGTGGGACGTCGACACCTGACTTTCACACCACACCACACGACCAAGGCCGCCCGGTCACTGACGGGCGGCCTTGGTCGCTTTTTCTCAGGTCAAACCCCCGCTACCGATGCTTGGCCGCTCCCGTAGTCATTTTTCCGCCCAGAATCACGACGCCGTGATGGGTGCCCGCAGCAAGCCAGTCCGGCAGGGTCTGCCCCTCTGCCTCGACGCCCACGCGCGCGTATCGGAACGATCCCGTCAGCCTTGCCGACGCGATCGCCAGACCTCCACCGGACTCCGGCTGCGCAAATCCCAACGCCCCGGCAATCGGCAGACGCGGCCCGAGCATCCGCGTATCCGAACGCACCCGCCAACCGTCGCCGGTTGCAGTGAATTTCTGCTGCACGTCTCCGTCGAACTCGGCCAGAACCTTGGGTAGTTGCCAGTGGACTCGCCCACCGTGCACCGACGGTTCCGAATCCACCGCGATGAAAGGGACCGCCATCCGCGGCATAGGCCCGATCCGTTTCCCTGGCGCATGCAAGACCGGACTGGCGAGGATCTCGCGATACGGGCCGACCGGCGAATCGAGGTAGTCCACCATCATGGCCACCGTCATCGGAATCGTTCGACCATCCGGGCCGAGCTCCCGCGCCGCCGACGTACTGCGGTGCCACCACAGTGTCGCGCGAACGCGAGCCGGCCACGGCGGCGGATCACTCACCGGCCAGTCGACGCGGTCACTTGTCGATTCAGGCACGCTCCACATCGGACACCTTCTCAGCTCGAATGGTCAGGGGAAGCCGCAAAGCGCCTGGTGCATGCGTCGGCACCACCGGATCGGACGGCAAAGTCGGATCGATACGTACGTATGGCTCGCCGGTCTTCGGCCGGGCGTCCGCGCCACCCTTGTTCGGCCACATCGCGCACGCTCGTTCCGCCTGCGCAGTGATGGTCAGGGAAGGATTCACTCCGAGATTTGCGCTCACCACCGAACCGTCCATGACGTGCAGTCCCTCATGACCGTATGCACGCAGATACGGATCGACGACGCCACTCGACGCGCTGTCACCGATCGCGCAGCCACCCAGAAAGTGTGCCGTCATCGGGATGTTCACGATCTCGGCGATGGAACCACCCGGGTCGCCGTCGATCTTCTCGGCGACCTTGCGAATGGCTTTATGACCCTGCGGAATCCACTGAGGAGGTGGATCGCCCGGTCCCGGTCTACTGGTGAGGGAGCGCCCGAATCGTTTGGTGTTCTTGGAAAGTTCGAGGGAGTTGTCGTCGGTCTGCATCACCAGCGCGATGACGGTTCGCTCGGACCAGTTCCGTACCGACAACGACCGCAAGAACGCTCCTGGGTGTCGGGCCGCGACCGCCAGAGTCTTCAGCACCCGGGGAGTTCGCCCACCGCCGTCACTCAGGACGGTCTGCAGAAGTCCTATTGCATTGCTGCCCTTGCCGTATCGCACCGGCTCGATGTGCGTGTGATCATCCGGGTGAAAGGACGACGTGATGGCTACGCCCTGCGTGAAGTTCCGTCGACGCGACTTCGACGTTGCGGCCAGTACGGCTTCGGAATTGGTACGTACGACGGTGCCGAGAGTATCCGACAGGCCCGGCAGGGCACCGGATTCCTTCATACCGAGCAGCAGCCTCGCCGTTCCGTACGTTCCGGCGGCAACCACCACCTGATCGGCGGTGAACCGAACTTCTCGCCGGCGGACGCCGTCCGTTCGCCTCGCGAGCAGGCTGTAACCACCGCTTGCCGCCGGCCGAAGGTCGGTGACGGTCGTGAGCGGATGAACCCTGGCGCCCGCTTGCTCGGCGAGATGGAGGTAGTTCTTGACCAGCGTGTTCTTCGCACCGACTCGGCAACCGGTCATACATCCCCCGCATTCCGTGCAACCTGTGCGTTCGGGTCCTTTTCCGCCGAAGAACGGGTCCGGCACGGAAACTCCTGCCTCCCCGAAGAAAACCCCGACGGGGGTGGACGTGAAGGTCTCCCCCACGCCCATCTCTTCGGCTACGTCCTTCATCACCGCATCGGCAGGAGTGAAGGACGGATTGGTGCGAACACCCAACATCCGTTTGGCCTGGTCGTAGTACGGCGCCAGTTCGTCGTGCCAGTCAGTGATGTGCGCCCACTGACGGTCTTCGAAGAACCGATTGGGTGGCTGATACAACGTGTTGGCGTAGTTCAACGACCCACCTCCGACGCCGGCCCCCGCCATCACGAG
Organism: Rhodococcus sp. T9N; assembly: GCF_024436645.1. Classification (NCBI taxonomy): domain Bacteria; kingdom Bacillati; phylum Actinomycetota; class Actinomycetes; order Mycobacteriales; family Nocardiaceae; genus Rhodococcus; species Rhodococcus sp. T9N. The sequence continues at coordinate 88,054 of NZ_JAMSKS010000007.1, forward strand.
CACATCCGGAAGAAGATGGATGCGCTGAACCCCATAACATCCGATCCACGGCGCCCACAGGTACTTTCGAAGTCTCCAACTGGTTTCAGGCAACTCGTCGTCGGCAAACCGTCGACCGGCTTCGAGCACCCCGACGCGGTAGCCCTTCTCCGTCAGGCGAAGAGCGGCGACACTGCCACCGAATCCCGAACCGATAACCACCACGTCGTAGTGCGTCGCGGTCATGCCTCGACGCTTTCGATCTTGCGAGCGGAGTAGTTCTCCCGATCGAAATGCTCCAGCAGCGAACGGAATTTGAAAGTGAACGTCGGCCACTGCACCGAGTTGCGCCCCTCCGGATCGATGTACCAACTCGAGCATCCGCCCTTGTTCCACACCGTGTGCTGCAACTCGTGCTGAATTCCCTTGTTGTAGTGCACCTGCACCGTCTCGTTCACGTCGAGGGCATCGATCCGCTCTCGCTTCATGGTGTTCAAGGCGTCGTTGACGTACTCGGCCTGGGACTCGAGCATGTACACGATCGAACTGTGTCCGAGGTTGGTGTTCGGACCGTACATGAGGAACAGATTCGGGAACCCGCTGACCGCAGTACCCTTGTACGCGTTGGGACTACCGTTCCAATGTGCGGCCAGCGTCTCGCCACGTTTTCCGGTGATCAGATGCGCAACAGGCGGTTCCGTCGGCGTGAACCCCGTGGCGAAGATGATGGTGTCGACCTTGTGCTCGACTCCGCGTCCGTCGACCACTCCGTTTTCGGTGACCGAGACGAGCCCACTGTCGACCAGACTCACGTCCGCGCGGTCAAGGGTGCGCAACCAGTCGTTGGACAGAAGCATGCGCTTGCAACCGATCGTGAAATCGGGAGTCAGTTTCCGGCGCAACTCCGGATCTTTCACCTGTCTGCGCAGATGAAGGCGCGCGGCCGCCTCGAAGGCAGGCAGCACCCACGTCGCATGCGACATCGCGGCACCGAGTAGCTCGCGGAAGCCGTAAACCCACCCTCGAATCACCTTCTGTGTAACGGGAATCCGCGAGTACACGGCCTTCTGTGCGGCAGGCAGGGTGCGATCCATCCGCGGAATCACCCAGGCCGGAGTTCGCTGGAACACGGTGACATGGGCAGCAGGGTCGGCAATTTCGGGAACGAACTGAACCGCCGACGCTCCCGTTCCGATCACGGCTACGCGCTCACCGCGCAGTTCGTGTTCGTGGTTCCACGTCGCCGAATGGAAAGTGGTCCCGGAGAATTGGTCGAGACCGGGAAAATCCGGGATCTTGGGCGTCGACAACGCTCCGGTCGCGGCGACCAGAGCTTTGGCCGTCAACGACCCTCGAGATGTCCGAATACGCCACAGCGCCGCATCCTCGTCCCACACAGCAGCTTCGAGTTCGCAGTTCAGGACTACGCGTTCCACGATGCCGGTGTCTGCGGCCACCTTCTTCAGATAGTTGTAGATCTCGGGTTGACGAGCAAAGGTATGACTCCAATCGGCGCTCGGTGCAAAAGAATACGAGTACAACGCCGTCGGCACGTCACAGGCACAGCCTGGATAGGTGTTGTCGCGCCAAGTGCCGCCGATGTCAGCTCCACGCTCGATCAACACGACGTCTGCAGCGCGATTGTCGCGAAGCATTCTGGCGGCCAAGCCCATACCGGCAAATCCGGCACCGACGATCAGCGTTTCGACATGTTCGGGAAGCTTCACTTCTTCTCCACTCGGGATTGCCAGGCCGGCAACAGTCGCGCTCTGAGCGCGTCGTCGGCTTCGGATGTACGAAACAGGGCTGAGACGGCAAGCCCACGAACGAGTTCGATGGTGAGTTCGACCGACTCGGAGTCGAACCGATCACCGAACAACTCGGCGCTGCCGAACTCGAGCGCCTCACTCACCTTGCGTTCGAGGGGCACCGTCGCCGCATGCAGAACGGGATCGGTCCGCGCCGCGACCCACAATTCGAGGGCGGCATAGAACAGCGGCCCGGAGAACGCGTCCGACAGGACCTCGAGGCCTCGACCACGATCCACTTCAGCGGTGAGGATTTCTTCCAGCCGCTTGTCGACCAGATACTCGACGGCCGCGACGACCAGCGATTCCTTGGTCGGAAAATGATGCAGTTGCGTACCCCGCGAGACGCCTGCGCGGCGGGCGATCTCTTGCGTGCTGGTCCGTGCGTAGCCCAGCTCGACCAACGATTCGACGGCGGCGTCGAGGAGGCGCCCACGCATCGCCGCTGTACGTTCGGCCTGGGTACGGCTTACTTTCGCATCGGAAGTGGTCTCGGTCACAAGACAACTGTAGAGCCGAAACGTAAAACAGTCCAGGCTGACTTCAAATCTTGACACGTAACATACCGGTCAGTCAGCTCTGCCTGATAACGTCCTCGCATCGAGCGGAGGGAAACAATCGCTATGCCAGAGCAAACAGCATTTCCACACCGCCGTGTCGGGTTGGTGGAAGACCACGAGTCGGTAGCAATCGGCGTGTCCGTGATGCTCGAGGACGAGCCGGACCTCGAATTGGTGTGCATCGCGACCACTGTGTCCGAGATGCTCGCTCAGAACGTCGCCTTGGATCTGGCAATCCTCGACCTCCGACTGGCCGACGGGTCATCGCCCAAGAGCAATGTCGAGCAACTGCGGTCCGCCGGGCTCGAGACATTGATCTTCACCGGGGCGGAAAACCCGTACCTCGTTCGCTCGGCCGCCCGTGCCGGCGTACTGGGTGTTGTACGCAAGTCCGAACCGACTGCCGTCGTGGTTGATGCGATACGCGCCGCCGCGTCGGGAAGGCAGGTGGTGACGACAGAGTGGGCTGCCGCAATCGACGGGGATCCAGGTCTCGACGAAGTGGGTCTGAGCCCTCGACAACTCGAGGTCCTCGAACTTTACGCATCCGGAGAGAAGGCGGATCGAGTTGCGCGACTCACCGGTTTGGCGCCGCAGACGGTTAACGACTACCTCCAGCGCATCAGGCAGAAATATGCGGCTGTCGGACGACCCGCACCGACAAAAACGGATTTGTACAAACGCGCGGTCGAAGACGGGGTGTTACCAATTCCTGAACGGCCTACTTCCGGAAAAAAGCTGACTTTGACTAACAATGAGGTTCGGCAACAATAACTCTCACAGCGCTGCCCCTGAAAATATGGGCAGAGGAATTGATGTCTGGGAAAAATTTCCCTCTTCGAATTACATTCATCTGACAAGAAGACGGCACTGTCGGGGGTCTGTCATTCCGCTACAGAGAAGTAAGGACGAAACTCATGACAGTCACTGTGGAAAACTGCATGGCACAGGATCCCGTAGGACCGCACCTTTCGGAGCGCGAAATCGAGGTTCTCAGGGAATGGCTACTGAGTGATTCGAAGTCACGCGTCGCTCAAAACCTCTACATCAGCGTGGGAACGGTGGGGACCCACCTGTCGCGGATTCGCGAGAAGTATGCCGACGTTGGAAGGAACGCACCGACGAAATGCGAATTACTCGTGCGAGCGATACAAGATCAGATAGTGATGATCGACGAACTCTGATCGACAGAGTTGCTTTCGACAAAACAGCCAGTGCTTCTGACGAAATTCTGAGGCTCTTCGGCCGTTTCATCGGCGCCGGCTATGTCTGCTATCTGATATTGCTTGCCCCTGCGATTGCAGAAGCCACCACGATGTCTGCGTCGTGGTGGACTCCACTGGCGGTGGTCGCGACTTTCGGTAGTGGGCTGGCGCTGGGAGCATCGACGTTCCACGCCGACACCCGATGGGTGAAACGAACTGCGAGCGCAAATGCGGTTCTCTACGTCGTGGTCATCCTCCTGTGGTGGCCGGCGTGGAATGGTGACCACGTCACAGATTTCACCTTGTGGATTTCCAATTTCCCCGGCGTCGCCAGCCTTGCTGCCGCTGCAGCTTGGCGACCGGCCGCTGCCGTCGTGCACCTTTTCGTAGTGGCAACACTCGCACAGTTGACCAATCACATAATCCGGACGAGTCCCACGACGCACCTGTTGGTTCCCGACCTCGCCTTCGCCTGGACATTCTGCGCGGTTTTCGTAGCAGCGGCCGTCATGGCCTTGCGAACCGGACGAGTACTGGATGCGACCATCGCCACCACTCATGCCGCTGCCGCCGGCGCCGCCGCGGCCGAGGCCAAATCCGTCGAACGCGAGAGATTCGACGCACTCATCCACGACACCGTGATGTCGACTCTGCTCGCTGCTTCGAGAAACGATGCCGATCCCTCGGTCGTCGCTCAGGCGCGAAGGACGGTGGCAAGACTCGACGAACTGCGCTCCGGAACCGACCACGAGACGAGTTTCGACTTCGACGGAATCCTCGCTCAGTTGCGTTCAGCCGCTTCGGAAGTGGACGAAAACATCACGTTCGAGACCGCCCTCTCCGACGGGTCTGATCCGAGCGGATACGCACCCGACTCGATTCGTGCGATGGCCGAGGCACTGCGCAACAGCGTCAAACACGCCGGAAGCAGTGCACGGCGTTCGGTCACGGTCACGGCAACCGCCACCCACCTCGAAGTAGTCGTCACCGACGACGGCGTCGGCTTCGATCCGAGCTCCGTCGAGACGCATCGCCTCGGAATCACTGTCAGCATCCGCGGCAGAATGCGTCAACTCGACGGCGGATCGGCAACCATTCGATCGTCACCCGGCCGCGGCACTTCGGTGACTCTGACGTTGAGCTTGCCCGTAGCGGTGATGACATGACCAGGCCGGACGGACGAGATGTCCGCGATCTTCTCGGCATGCACAGCCGTGCTGCTCGATTCATGGCTGCATGCTTCGCGCTCACCTGCGTGATCTCGGTCGCCTACACATCCTCCGACGTCCGCGCAGTCTGGCCGATGATCTTGGCAATTATCGTGTGCTCGACTGCGGCTTTCACACTCGTACTGAGCAGAGGCGACCCGATGCCGCTGGGGCAGAGCGTTCTGGTGTCTCTGACCGGCGCCGTCACGAGCGGCCTGGTGTTGTCAGTGGTTCCCGTCCCCGTCAACGACATGACTCAACTCTGGATGTTCGGGATGTCGACGGCAGTCTTCACCTTCATGTGCGTTCGTGGGCGTACAGCACTCGCGTGGCTCGGGCTTGGACTCATGGTGTTGGTGACCGCCATCTGGTCCTCCACCACCGGCCAGGGGGCCATGTACGGAGTGTCGTTGACGGTCATCAACGCGGGCCCTGTTCTGATGTCGACCTTCTTCGCATACACCATCCGTCCTCAAGCCAGGGTTATCTACGAACTTCGTGAGCAGTCCACCCAACGAATTGCCTCCGCATCCGCCAGTGCTGCGATTCTCGAGGAACGCGACGCGCAACTCGACAGGCTCGATGTCCTTGCACGCCCGCTCCTCGAACGGGTCGCTTCCGGGGTTCCACTGACAACCACCGAGCGGCAAGAATGCGAACTCCTCGAGGCGCAACTCCGAGATTCACTGAGGGCGACAGGCTTACAACAAACAGATGTCATCGATGCTGTGCGTGCCGCTCGAAACCGCGGCGTCGAAGTGGTCCTGCCCGACGACCACGGAATGGATGGCGCGAACCCCGACGTGCGCGACCGAATCCACTCGAGCATCGTCCGGGAACTCACCGCGATCACGCGAGGAAAAGTGACCATACGGATCCTTCCACCTCGGCGTACCGCTATGGCCACGATGCTGGTCGACACTGAAGACGTTCGACGAATCGAGTTCGATCACAACGGAATGCAGCTGCTACGGCAGGGGGACCGGGGAGAGCTCGGCACCTCGTCCATGTCCGCCGATTCGACTACAGACAGCGCCCGTCGAACCCGAATAGCTTTCGAGGAGAGTGAGATTCACCGGGTCGATCACCAGGAGAAATGAATGATCTTCGAACTGCGTCCAGCGCATGTCGCGCGTGCCCTCGCCGCATTGTGTGCCCTTCCGATTCTGTGGACCTTCGCAGTAGAGGGAATCACCACGACAACGGAATACGACTACAGCACAGGCGAAGTGTCCTCGTCGAGCGACCTGGGCTCTCAGATCGGAAGCGTCGCGATCTGGATCGTCCTCGCGATCGCATTTGCCGCCGGTGCCTGGTATCTGGAGAAGCAGCGCATCGGTTGGCCGGCCGCGGCGCACGAGCAGCTGGTCAAACTGCAGCTGGCATCACCCAACCGAGAAGGGTAAAGGTCCCTACCGCTTCCGATCGCCGGCGCGGAGAAGATTACTGGGAACCGTATGGCCCACTATCTCCTCTGCAACGGCAGCGGCACGAATGCTCGCATCCAGGTCGATACCCGTCGCAATGCCCATGTCTTCGAGCATGTAGACCAGTTCCTCCGTCGCGATGTTGCCACTGGCACCGGGAGCGAACGGACAACCACCGAGACCTCCGGTGGACGCGTCGAGGTTTCGAACACCGTGCTGCACAGCCGCAAACGCGCACGCAAGACCAGCGCCACGCGTGTTGTGGAAGTGCGCACCCAAGCCGAAGTCACCTACTCTTTCGCCCACAGCGTCGATCAATCGTCCGACACGTCCCGGCGTGGCAGTGCCGATGGTATCTGCGATCGAGAACTGATCAGCACCGAACTCCTTGGCCTGCTCCGCAATCCGCAGAACACGATCCGGGTCGGTTGGACCGTCGAACGGACAGTCCCAGGCTGTGGCCACGATGACCTCCACCCGTCCTCCGGCGTCGTGGACGATCCGGACGACCTCTCCGATACGTTCGGTCGCTTGCTCCGTCGTCGACCGAGTGTTGGCCTCGCTGTGGCCATTCGATGCCGACACAACATATTCGACGGTTTTCACTCCTGAGGCGACGGCCCGTTTCGCTCCACCGATTCCGGCGACCAATGCCGAGAACTCGATGCCGGGCCACTGGTGCAGTTCTGCTGCCAACAATTCCGCGTCGGCCAACGCCGGCACAGCGCGCGGTGAGACGAACGACGTCGCCTCGATACGCGAAACACCCGTCGCAGCCAGAGCATCGACAAGACGAAGTTTCTCCGCCAGCGACACCGGGTCTTCGATCTGCAACCCGTCCCGTGGTCCGACTTCACGAATACTGACTGCTGGAATACCCACGCCAGGTACCGACATGTCAGATCACGCCCTTCATCTTCAGTTCTGCCTGCTCGTCGTCCGAGAGTCCGAGGAGCCCGCCCCACACCGAGGAGTTGTCGTGACCCGGCGCCGACGCTCCCGCGTTGCGCACGGATCCGGGTGTCTCACTGAAGGTAGGCACGACGCCCAAGCCGAGGACGTTTTCACCGATCCGCTCGTCGTAGTGGTCGACGAGCATCCCCCGCTCGATCAGCTGCGGATCCTTGACGACATCTTCAACCGTATTGATCGGCCCGGCAACAACTCCCACTTCGGTGAGGCGTTCCACCAGGCTGGTGGGATCTTGGAGCGCGACCCAGGCGCTGATCAGTTCGTCGAGCTCGTCCTGATGTTTGCCACGGGCAACATGATTGGAGAAGCGGTCGTCATGCGCTAGTTCCGGTCGCCCCATGATGGTGCACAGACGCACGAAGAGCGTATCCTGATTGGCTGCGATCACCACCCAGTTTCCTTCAGAGGTCTGATAGATGTTGGACGGCGCAATACCCTCCAATCTCGTTCCCGAGGGCTGCCGGATGATCCCGCCCCGATCGTAATCCGGGATCGTGGATTCCTGCACCGCCAGACAGGATTCCGTGAGGGCAACGTCGACCACCTGACCACGGCCGGTCCGCTCTCGTGAGAGCAACGCCGCCAGCACTCCCTGAACGGCGAACATCCCGCCGAGAGAATCTCCGAGCGAAAGGGCAATACGCGGAGGCGCCTGCCCTGGATAACCGTTCAGATGCCGAAATCCGCTGACCGCTTCGGCAACCGAGGCGTAGCCGGCGCTCTTGGCTTGCGGTCCGCTCTGCCCGTAACCGGATACCCTGGCCAACACCAACTTCGGATTGCGCGCACTGAGAACGTCGAATCCCAGGCCCCACTTCTCGAGGGTGCCCGGCCGGAAGTTCTCGACCACCACATCGGCATGTTCGATCAGATTCAGAAACAGGTCTCGTCCCGCGTCGACGCGAAGGTCCAACGTCACACACCGCTTGTTGCGGGCGTGAACCGTCCAGAAGAATCGATGACCGTCCTGCTCGGCCTGACCCCAGGTACGAAGCGGGTCCGGGCGGTCCGGCGATTCGATCTTGATCACGTCGGCGCCCATGTCGCCGAGCAGTTTCCCGGCGAAGGGCCCGGCGATCAAGGTTCCGAGTTCAATCACCCGATATCCGTCCAGGGGCCCGGTGGGCGCACCTTCCGACACAGCTGCCTCCTCTGGGAACTTTTCTCCCCTTGAAGGCTACGTCACCACCCGATATCGCAACATCATGTCGTGGTCTTCGTGATCGAGCATGTGGCAGTGCCAGACGTACCCCTGCAGGTCCCCCATACCGGCTTCTCCGTGTGCCGAGTGGTCTGCCATGGAACCTCTCGCGAAAGTTGCATCCGGATCGAAGCCCAACTCGTCGGCCGTCGGAAAGCGCACGATCACGCGGGTGATCGAGTTGGCATCCACGATGACAGTGTCCTTCTCCCCCGTTTCCCACACTTCGGGAGGCCGCAGCGAAGAGGTCACAAATTCCTCGGCCGACGGCGTCCACCGGACCCCCAAGTCAGGCACCGGATACCGCTGCATCAGTGCTGCAGTGTCGAGGCTTTGGCGTCCCACAACGCGGAACGCCACCAAGTGCAGATGAATCGGATGTGGTTCCGTGGTGATGTTGATCAGATTCCATTGCTCGACGGCTCCCTGACGTGGCAGTTCGATATCCGAATCGGTGAACCTCAAATTGTTGAGCGACATAGTGATCGACGGGTAATCCGAGGGACGCGACAGCTGCATGATCGTGAGATTTCGCACCATATCCGGGGACGCCGGTTCGGCAGCAACGGAATTCAGCTGCTGCGGGATCGAGCCGGTGAATCCCTTTGCGCTGCCCACATCGAACCGACAGAAGACCGGCATCACCTGTGTGCCGCGTTGCGCCACCGCAAGGGGTACCGGTTCGTCGTTGCGCAATTCCACCGTCGTGCCCGGCTCGAGCATGCTGAAGTCGACCAGCAGATCAGCGCGTTCACCCGGACTCAGCCGGACGTGATCCGTCGGCGCAGGAGCGGCCAAAAAACCGCCTTCGGAACCGATCACCCAGAACCGCATACGATTTGCGAAGTGCAGATTCCACACCGAATAGGTTGCGGCATTGAGCAGTCGCAATCGGTACAGTCCGCGAGCCACCTCCACTTTCGGCCACACGACGCCGTTCACTACACCCACGTCACCGGGAGTCGCCGGATCCCAGGAACCCTGCGGAGTGAGCCACGTGGAACGGACACTCTGTTGACCGTCGGAGGTGAAGACCTTGTCCTGCAGAATCATCGGAAGCTCGAATTCGCCGGACGGCAAGCCGAGAGAATTCCCGGTGGTGCCTGTATCTGCGTCGTCACGGAGAAAATACATCCCGACCAGCCCGGCGTAGACGTTGAGGCGCGTCATTCCCATGGCGTGATCGTGATACCAAAGATTGCCGGCGGCACGACCATTCGTGTACTCGTGAACCAAACCTTCGCCCGGACGCTGAATCAGCTCCGGATGCCCGTCGAACTGCGGTGCAGTAACTCCTCCGTGCAGGTGAAGCGAGGTGGGGACCTGTGTGCGGTCGAGGTCGCTGACGCCGTGCAGACCCGGATCGACATCCGCGGCAAGCGGATACGCAGAAATGTCATTGGCATATCGGACTGTGACGAGCTGATCGACGTGAGCTTCGATGGTGGGGCCCAGATAATCCATTCCGCCGTAACCCAGCGACGGCGACGACGGTAGGTCCGGATGGAATCGGTGCATCGACGATGCCGCACGAAGCTCCAGGTTGCCACCCGAAATGCCCGGCAGGACAGGAAGGGTCTCCCGAAACGGTTCCAGACGGGGCGACGGAAGTTGGAACGGGCGCAGTGGATCGACATCAGGTGGTCGAGCCGTCGCTGATCCAGCGGACAACGCGCTCAGACCGGCCAGCAGGCCAAGCCCTTGAACAAACGATCGGCGACGGATCTTGTGTGACTCGTCCACTCACGGCCCCCTCACGCTGACGGCATCCGGAGCGGGTTACCCGCGTGCTCGCACGGTCAAACACCAACGACATTCTCCAACCAAAGCTCGAGAATCGGCGACCCTTACCCCACCGCACCGGTCGCCGTACTCGACGACCTCCTCCGTCCCGGCGAAACACGTTTGCGGACAACGGATGCACTCTTGCAGCTTTGCGAGAAGCCGAAGATTCGAATATGCCCTTGACTCGAACGCATGTTCGAGTATCCTTTGGGGAGGGGATCGGGGGATTCAATGAGTGTCTTGTTGTCGGATGTGGTGTCTGGTTCTGCGGTGGGGTTACGCGGACGCCTGTGGCGGTTGTCTGCTGCCGAGTTGCGCGCTGCTGCTGTCGAGGCGAGTGCGGAGATTCTTCGTCTCGAAGCTGTGCGTGTGGCGGTGGTGGACGAGTTGTCGTTGCGCCCGGATGATCAGGTGATTGCGAGCCGCGGTGTGGGGTCCTGGTTGGCGGCTAACACGATGCTGCAGGTTCGGGACGGGAAGAAGATCGCCGCGTTGGGTGCTGCTTTGCGGCCGTTTCCGGCGGTGGCTGCTCGGTTCGATGGCGGGGATTGCTCGTTCGAGCATGCCGTGTTGATCGTGGCGTTCTGTGAATCACCACCGAAGGGCATGCCGGAGGAGGCGCTCCCTCGTTGTATCGACCTACTGCTTGCGGCTGCGTCGGGTGTGGAGGCGACGACGACGAAGGTGCGGAACGTGATCGCGACGTTGGAGAGGTTGTTCGAGTCGGATGAGATTCCGCCCGCCGAGGATGTCGATCTCAACGAGTTGCGGATCGCGTCGACGCTCAATGGTCGGGTGGTGGTGCGTGGTGATTTCGACGCCCTGACCGGTGAAATGTTGTTGTCGGCGTTGTCGAATCTGACGATGCCCACCCCGGCACCCGATGGAACCCCGGATTCTCGGTCGGCGGCGAAACGGACCGCGGACGGGTTCACGGAACTGATCCGGCGTTATCTGGACTGCGCGAAAACCGGTACCGATGGTGGTCAGCGTCCGCACGTGAACGTGCACATCAATGCTCGTGATCTCGCTGAGCATCGGGACTGCGCCGCCACACCAACTGATGGTGGTGGAGTGGCCGTGTCGGATCTTGATGTCGGGCACATGCCCTGGCTCGGGCCACTGTCGGTGTCGCAGACCAGGCTTCTCGGGTGTGATTGTTTCCTCTCGACCGTTCTGCTCGACGATCACGGCGCGCCGCTCGATGCGAAACCAGGGAAGAGGTTGGTCACCGCCGAACAACGCGTCGCCCTCATCGCCCGAGACAAAGGCTGCGCCTTCCCGGGCTGCACATGCGTGCCCGCCTGGACTGATGCGCACCATATCCGGCACTGGGCGAACGGTGGCCCGACGGTGATGAACAACCTGGTCCTGCTGTGCCGTTCACATCACCGGCTGATGCACCGAAAATCAGGGTTCGTCGGGAAATGGGAAATCCGAATAGGAGTCGACAACAAACCCTGGTTCATTCCCCCGCCCTCGATCGACCCCGGGCAGCAACCGCGCCCGGCGAACACCACATTCAAAACCTGAGAACGAACCTCAGGCACAACAGAACACGGCCGAGCACCGCATCGAAGAGATCCCCCCGATGCGGTGCCAACAGGCCGTGGCGAACCCGTCAGACGGCCTGCGCAACCTTGGCGGCTCGCGGGAATCGCTCCCGAATCTCCGCTGGCGTGACAACTCTCGGGTCCAGGGGTTGCTCGTCACGCAGGTGGCGCTCCAACACCTTGCCCGTCATCGGCGCAATGACTTTCAGAGCAGTGGTCATGTTCTTCGGTGAACTACCCAACCGGACTGCCGTTCGCACCGCGGGCGCAATTGCTCTGTCCAACAACGCTGGCTGATCGAACCCACCCATCGTTCGCATCCAGCCGGGCAAAGTCGCGATAGTGGCCGGCGCGACCAATCGGCTGAATGTCGCGAACTTCGTCTTCCCCTGCGCTCTCGGTGTTCTCAACAAGTAGTGCATCGCCCGGTTGGCACGCTCGGAGGTACACAATCTGGGCCTGACTTCAGCGAAGTACTCACGTACCTCGTCTCGGGAGCGTGGAACGTCGGAGGTCTTGCATGTCTGTAGTTCGGCAGCGATCACGCATTCTTCCCAGTACCGCTGCTCTTCGACAGCTGAAAGCGGGCCCGGCCCATACATCTCGTAGCACTTGAGCACCGAATGCCAACCCGTCACGTGGATCCAGAGTTGTGACGCCGGATTGTTTGCGCTGTAACGAGTTCCGGTGATCGGTTCAATGCCCGTGGCCTGAGCATGAACTGTCATGAGGTGGTCGGACAAGGCCAATGCCGTCCGCCCGTCGGCAGTGGCGACGGTCAGGAAGTACGCCAAGGTTCGGTCGAGTCGCCCGGCCGGATCGCTGTAAATCCCGCTCATGTCTGCCACTGCGGCAGCCAAGAAGGGGTCGAAGTGCTCGAGCACCACCGACCGCTGGAACCCGATCAGCGCTGTCGGCGCGGCCCAGATCTTCCAACTGGGTGATCCTGGGCCGAAGAAGCCGTAATCCTCACGCGGTCGATTCATCGTCAGTTCAGACATTTCATTCCTCCCCGTTCGTTGAGCCGGCACCGTTCATTTCGTAGGCACCAGACAAGGCGACTACTTGCTGCCAGACGTACTCGAATCGCTCCGCCGCGAACGTGGGGCGCCGAATAGATGCGAGTGCCAACCGTTGCTGATCTTCACTGGCGCTGGGTTTTCCGTACAACTCCACCGCTGCAGCACTGAAGTCGCGGACCAGGACATCGAAGATCTGATCCAGCACCCCATCGCTCCGCTGTCCCTCGTCCAATCCCAAGATCTCGGCTTGTTCGAGGATCAGCTGGCCGTAGACGACGAGGGTGAAGAGTTCGGTGATCGCAAGGCCGAAGTCCAAGTCGACCTGCTGCGCCGCATCCGGTGCAGCTTCGGCTAGAAGGGTCACGAGCGCTTCTGCCTGCTCCACGAACAGTGCAACGTTGGGAACATCCGCAAACTTCGCGTATACCGCTCGCCAGTCGTCGAATCGAACCTTGGACAACCCCCGTGCCGGGCCCTGACGGAACAGGAACTCGTCGTCGGCTGCGTCGTTACGCGTCGGAATCGCCGGAAATGACTCGGGGGCAAAGAGGTACGCCGGCATGAACTTGGCGATCAGGGCGAGATTGACGGCGACGGTCCCCTCGAGCTTGGGCAGCCCGTCGACATCCATCTTGGCCACCGCGAGGTAGCTGTCCTTCTCGAAGCCCTTTGCCGCAGCGATGTCGGAGAGCAGTCCGATCACCTTCTGTGCCTCGGTTGTCACCTTCATCTTGGTGACAGGATTGAACAAGAGGTAGCGGCGGTCCTCGGGCGATGCGGTGCGGAAATAGTCCACCGCACGATCCGAGAAGAGCCTCATCGCCAGCAGGCGCGCGTACGCGTCGACGAATTCACGTCGTACGTGTGGGAACGCCGTGACGGGATTGCCGAACAGGATTCGATTGTGCGCGTGGGTAATCGTCTCGTACAAGGCATGAGTCGACATACCGATTCCGCCGAAACACAGGTTGAATTTTCCGATGTTCACGGTGTTGAGTGCGGCACTGAATGCTGCCTCGCCGGTATGCAGGATATCCTCTGCCGCAACGGGATAGTCGACGAGTGAGAACTCCGCTACGTACATCTGGGCCGGAACGATGTTCTTCACCACGGTGAATGCCGGATGGTCCGAGTCGGCGTAGAAGAAGACGTACTGATCAGTGCCCTCCACTCCGTCGACACGGCCGAAGACAGAGACCGTGTTGGCGCAGTTGCCATTTCCGATGTAGTACTTCGAACCGCTGGCCAGGTACCCGCCGCTGCCGTTGGGCGTCAAGACCATGTCCGTGGAGTAGACGTCCGCGCCATGCTCTTTCTCGGACAGTCCGAATGCCGCAACGCCTCCGGAAGCCAAAGCGGAAGCTGCTCGCGCCCTTGCCGTCTCGTTGTCGCTCTGCCACACCGGCCCGAGACCGAGGATGGTCACCTGCCACGGGTACCAGTAGTTGAGTCCGTAGAAGCCGAGGATCTCGGACAGCGCGGCGATACGACTGGTATCCCAGCGCTTGTCAGAGTCGCCACCACTGTCGCGGGCGGGCGTCAGAAATGTGGCGAACAGACCTTCCTTCGCCGCGAAATCGAGGAAATCGGAGTAGAAGATCTTGTCGTGATAGTCGGCCAGGAGTCGGTTCTTTCCACGCGCCTCGAACCAGTCGACGGTCGCGCCCAGCAGTCTCCGCGTGGTCGCGTCGAACTCCGGCCGATCGTACGTGGAGGGATGGAGCAGCAGATCATTCGGCACTAAAGAGGTCGACGCTGTCATAGCGGTTGTTCTCCTCGAGATCTCGGCAGAGGCGCCTCACTGAGCACCATTCGAATACAACGCCACCGTAACAATTGCAGACGATGAATACAACGGTTGCGTATTATTCACGAAGAAGTGGCAGGCAGATTAGGGTGAGAGCGGAGGTGATGCACACGATGACCAGGTCACAAGCTGACGCAACGGATACACCGCGGCGCAAGTACGCCCCTCGCATGGCGCCCGAGCAACGTCGCGAGCAGCTCCTCGACGCAGCATTCGAGGTCACCGGCCGCGTTGGCCTGCACAACCTCAGCATGGAATCCGTCGCTGCCGAAGCCGGTGTCGGCAAGCCCGTCCTCTACACGATTTTCGATACCAGGACCGATCTCGTCGCTGCACTGCTGCGCCGCGAGCACGAGCGAGCCATCGCTCAGGTGCTCGAAACCATGCCGACAGATCTGAGCGAACTCGGCCCAGCGGCGTCGTACACCGGGACCGTTGGCGCCTTCGTCGACGCCGTACTGGAGAACCCGACGCGCTGGCGCCTGATTCTGACGTCTGTCGAGAACGCCCCCAGCGAGTATCACGGCTTGTTGAAGCTCTCTCGCGGAGCTGTCTTCGCCCGCGCCGAAGAACTGGCCCGCGCCGGGATTGCCCTCGAGTCGAAGCTCGAAGGCCTTGATCCGGTTCTCCTCGCACACACCATGATGTCGTTCGCCGAAATGCTCGGACGACTGGCCGTCAGTGATCCCGAAACCTATACCCGAGAACGACTTTCCAGTTTTGCCGTGGCTCTCGCACAATCGGTCGGGCGTTAGCGGCCGACTGAAACCTGTCGGTCGGATCTGCTTCAATGCACGCATGACATCACCATCGATCGAACCGCTACAGCTTTTCGAAACGTCTCCGGGCAACTGGTCACTGATGCTCACCGACCAGCATTTCGGCAAGGTGGCATCGATATTCGAGCAGGTAGAGGGTTTCGAAGGCTCCGGTTACGACTGGGCGTCGGTCGCCCACGCAGTGGTAGGCCGCGATGCACCGCATCTGGAGGGCCGCTTCGGCACCGATCCCGAAGCGGGCATGTTTGTTGCGTACGGCAGCGACAACGGAGCTCTCGGTGAGCTCGGAGCGCTACTCGCCAAAGCGTATTCGGATGCCGAGTACCTCGGTGGCCTGGTCGCCATTTCCGAACTCGACTAGAGCGCCTGTCGAAACGACACCGGCCCCACACCTAGGTGCGGGGCCGGTACCGAACGAAAGATCTAGCCGACCAACAGCTCGGCAATCTGAATCGTGTTGAGCGCGGCACCCTTACGCAGGTTGTCGCCCGAAACGAAGAGCGCGAGTCCGCGTCCCTCCGGGACACCCGGATCCTGACGGATACGACCGACCAGCGACGCGTTGCCACCGGCAGCGGCCAGCGGCGTCGGAACCTCGACCAGCTCGACGCCCGGAGCGTCGGCGAGGATCTCCTTGGCGCGAGCAACCGAGAGTGGGTTGGCGAACTCTGCGTTGATCGCGAGCGAGTGCCCGGTCACGACGGGAACGCGCACGCACGTACCCGAAACCAACAGATCGGGAAGTCCGAGGATCTTGCGGCTCTCGTTGCGGAGCTTCTGATCCTCGTCGGTCTCGCCGCTTCCGTCGTCGACCAGCGAACCTGCCAGCGGCAGGACGTTGAACGCGATGGGGGCGACGTAGTTGTTCGGGGCGGGGAAGTCGACGGCACTGCCGTCGTGAACCAGCTTCTCCGCGTCTCCGACTACGGCGCGCACCTGGCCGAGGAGTTCCTCGACGCCGGCGATGCCGCTACCGGACACGGCCTGGTAGCTGGAGACGATCAGACGCTGCAGACCGGCTTCATCGTGCAGAACCTTCAGCACCGGCATCGCTGCCATGGTGGTGCAGTTGGGGTTCGCGATAATGCCCTTGACCAGGTTCTTCGTGTCCTGCGGGTTGACCTCGCTGACCACGAGGGGAACCTCGGGATCCTTGCGCCATGCCGAAGAGTTGTCGACAACGGTCGCGCCGGCAGCAGCGAAGCGCGGAGCCTGGGCGCGCGAGAGCGTCGCACCGGCTGAGAACAGGGCGATGTCGATGCCCTTCAGGTCCTCATCCGATGTGGCGGCCGCATCCTCGACGATGATCTCTTCGCCGCGGAAGGGCAGCTTCTTACCGGCGGAGCGTGCAGATGCGAAGAACCGCACCTTGTCCGCGGGGAAGTTCCGCTCTTCGAGCAAAGTGCGCATGACGATGCCGACCTGACCGGTCGCACCGACAACAGCGAGAGTCGTCATGAGAAATTACCGTCCCGTTCCAGCGTGTACTACTGCTTCTTCTTCGCCACCGAGCCCGAAAGCGTCGTGGATGACACGTACAGCGTCGTCCAATTCGGTGTCCTTGACCAGCACTGAGATGCGGATCTCAGAGGTCGAGATGAGGTCGATGTTGATGTCTGCCTTGGCCAGCGCCTCGCAGAACGTGGCGGTGACGCCCGGGTGGCTCCGCATTCCGGCGCCGACCAGGGAAACCTTGCCGATGTGGTCGTCGAACAAGATCTGTGTGAAGCCGATGTCTTCCTGACGCTTGGTCAGGATCTCGACGGCGCGGGGGCCGTCGGCCGTCGGAAGCGTGAAGGTGATGTCCGTCTTGTTGGTCTCCACCTTGGAGATGTTCTGCAGCACCATGTCGATGTTGATCTCGGCATCGGAGACTGCGCGGAACACCTTGGCAGCGTGTCCCGGTGTGTCCGGCAATCCGACAACGGTGATCTTGGCTTCGCCGCGATCGTGCGCGACTCCGGTGATCAGGGCCTCTTCCACAGGAATGTCCTCCATCGATCCGGACACGATTGTTCCGGGCTTGGTGGTGTATGACGAACGGACGTGCACAGGCACGTTGTAACGACGGGCGTACTCGACGCACCGGAGCATGAGCACCTTCGCACCACACGCTGCGAGTTCGAGCATTTCCTCGAAGGAAACCGTCTCGAGGCGGTGAGCGTCGGGGACGATGCGCGGATCGGCGGAGAAAACGCCGTCGACGTCGGTGTAGATCTCGCAGACGTCAGCGTTGAGTGCAGCTGCCAACGCCACGGCAGTGGTGTCCGAGCCACCGCGTCCGAGCGTCGTGATGTCCTTGCTGTCCTGGCTGACGCCTTGGAATCCGGCGACCAGAACGATCGAGCCTTCGTCCAGCGCAGTGCGAACACGGCCCGGCGTGACGTCGATGATCTTGGCGTTTCCGTGGCTGCCGGTCGTGATGACTCCGGCTTGTGAGCCCGAGAACGAACGAGCTTCGGCGCCGAGGGAGTGAATTGCCATCGCTACCAAGGAGTTGGAGATGCGCTCACCCGAGGTCAGCAGCATGTCCATTTCACGGGCCGGCGGGGAAGGGCACACCTGCTGAGCCAGATCGAGCAGCTCATCGGTGGTATCGCCCATCGCTGACACCACGACGACGACATCATTGCCGGCCTTCTTGGTCTCGACGATCCGTTCAGCGACTCGTCGGATGCGCTCGGCGGTTGCCACCGAGGATCCGCCGTACTTCTGGACGACGAGAGCCACGCGTTTCTACCTCCAGGTCGAAATTGTTTACAGATACCAGAGGTCGAGCTTACCGAGGTGGTCCTGGGACTTCCCGATGCGTACTGCTGTTCGCCTCAGATCCGCGCGGGATCAGTTGCGAGATCCGCGATCGCATCAACGTCGCAGAACGCGAGCCACCGGCAACGTAACCGACCACCGTGACGGCAACTCCGCAGGCGAGAAGCACGCGGATACTGCTGACCAGCGAAACTGCCAGCGCGTCGTACACCGCGACTGCCGCCTCAGATGACGGTATGTCTGAATTCTGTAAATAGACCCGCCGCACGACGGCCAGCGCCACCAACAGGGCGATCATCGCCACCGCCGTCGCCAGCCCGACCAGGGACAGTGCGCGCATTCTCCTCGGCGCAACTGCGACGGCCGCGATCGCACAGGCCAGCGACACCCACGGCAGCCAGGCCGCTGCCCGGTCGAGAGTGTTCGAGAGGTCCTGGGCCCGCACCAGCTCGTCGGATTGCAGGATCTCGAACTGCGGATCGAACGTCGGAAGACGATCGACGACGGTGAATCCGCGATCGCGGAGGTTCGTCCGCAGTTCTGTCATGATCGGCTCGAGGGACAAGGTGACTGTTCCGCTGTCGTCGGACCGAACGATGCCGTCGGTGGCTCTGCCGGTCACCATCGCAGCAAGTTGCGCGTGCGCCTGACGGTTGGCCGCGGTCCAGAGCGTCGCGAACTGGTCGCTGGAGACCAACGACTGAGCCGCCTCCCGAACAAGTTTCTCGGCTTGTCTCGTCACCACCTGCGGAAACCGGTCCAACCGCTGCGTCAGTTCCTCGGTCAGCCGATCAACGACAGCCGCTTGGACAGCAGGTTCGGAAGCCAACGGGGCAACCGTCTCGACGTAACTGTCGGTGTCGTTCACCTGGGTGTGGACGAACAGCGCGAGCACCGAGCCGGCAGCACCGAGACCAGCGAGAACGATCAGCAGTGAACAGACGATCCAGCGGATCGAGCGCATCACGTGTGCTTGGCGCGCGCCGGTCGAATCTTCGCGGTGATGTGGTGAATGCGGTGATCGTCAGCGGGTATCCGGAAGGTCTCGGTAACCCGAACGGTCATCAGGTTCCGCCCGAACAACCCGGCGTCGAGGAGGTAGTCAGCCGTCAGGTCGTCCCCGTCGACCGTCCACTCCACCTCACGAATGTCGCGGATCACGCGATACTGAGGACCTCCGGAAAGGCTGCGCCGCAAATGATTCCCCGAAAATCCGGTCTTGAGCCCGACCTCGTGGCGTACCGCGTCCGGAGCCAGCGGTACGGAACTGCCATCGTGACTGCGGAGCGCGTCGAGGTACGTGCTCGCCACGGCGATTCGGGGATCCATGGACGACAGTCCACCATTTTCGGGGCCGAAACGGCAGCACAATTCGGCGACAAATTGGACATGAGGGCGAACCCCACCGATTTCTCGCGAAATCCAGGAGTAGAGTGCTGTGCATGCAGCGCGCACTCCTTCTTGGTTGCCGCGACGGGGTCTGATCCAGACTGGCCTCCCGCCGCGGGGTTTTTGTGCGCCGGTCGACCAAGCCTTCCGGACTCATGGTCTTGACCAACAGGTCAACAGGCCGGGTCCACAATCCTGGAGATCACACCCATGTCCCCCGCTGACGCATTCACCACCGGCACTCGCACCATCACCCCGCCCACGAAGCCGGCACCGTCCGACCAGCCTGCGTGGAACACGCAGAAGAACTCGTCGATGCCGACGTTCCGCTACCGCCCGTTCGCCGAAGAGGTCGAGACGGTCACGCTGCCCGACCGCACCTGGCCGGACAAGATCATCGACCGAGCACCCCAGTGGTGTGCCGTTGACCTGCGCGACGGCAACCAGGCGCTGATCGATCCGATGAGCCCGGCGCGCAAGCGTCGTATGTTCGATCTCCTGGTTCGTATGGGCTACAAGGAGATCGAGGTCGGCTTCCCGTCCGCGAGCCAGACGGACTTCGATTTCGTTCGCGAGATCATCGAGGACGGCGCCATCCCGTCCGACGTCACCATCCAGGTGCTGACGCAGTCGCGTCCCGAGCTGATCAAGCGCACGTTCGAGGCCTGTGAAGGTGCCGAGAACGCGATCGTGCACTTCTACAACTCCACCTCGATTCTCCAGCGCCGCGTCGTGTTCCGCGCCGACAAGGACACGATCAAGAAGATCGCCACCGACGCCGCCGAACTGGTCCTCGCCGAGTCGAAGAAGTACCCGGACACGAACTGGCGCTGGGAATACTCGCCCGAGTCCTACACCGGCACCGAGCTCGAGTACGCCAAGGAAGTATGTGACGCCGTCACCGAAACCCTGGGTGCGACGCCGGCCAACCCGGTCATCCTGAACCTGCCCGCCACCGTCGAGATGGCTACACCCAACGTGTATGCCGACTCCATCGAGTGGATGCACCGCAACCTGGCCCGCCGCGATTCGGTCATCCTGTCGCTGCACCCCCACAACGACCGCGGCACGGGTGTCGCTGCAGCCGAGCTGGGCTACCAGGCCGGCGCGGACCGCATCGAAGGCTGCCTGTTCGGCAACGGTGAGCGCACCGGCAACGTCTGCCTGGTCACTCTCGCTCTGAACATGTTCACGCGCGGCGTCGACCCGCAGATCGATTTCTCGAACATCGACGAGATCCGTCGCACAGTCGAGTACTGCAACCAGCTGCCCGTCCACGAGCGTCATCCGTACGGCGGCGACCTGGTCTACACCGCGTTCTCCGGCAGCCACCAGGACGCGATCAACAAGGGCCTCGACGCCATGAAGGTCGACGCCGACAGCCAGAACTCCGACGTCGACGACATTCTCTGGCAGGTCCCCTACCTGCCGATCGACCCGAAGGACGTCGGCCGCAGCTACGAGGCCGTCATCCGTGTGAACTCGCAGTCCGGCAAGGGCGGCGTCGCATACATCATGAAGGCCGATCACGGTCTGGTGCTGCCGCGTCGTCTGCAGGTCGAGTTCTCGCAGTCGGTCCAGAAGATCACCGACGGCGAGGGCGGCGAGGTCTCGCCGAAGGAAATGTGGGACGTCTTCCACGAGGAGTACCTCGCTCCCATCACCCCGCTCGAGCGCATGAAGCAGAAGGTCACCGCGTCCGAGGAGGACGGCGGCACCGATGCGATCACCGCGATCGTCAAGGTGAACGGCAAGGAACAGGAGATCTCGGGAACCGGCAACGGCCCGCTCGCTGCCTTCGTCGACGCGCTGGGAAGCATCAACTTCGACGTTCGTGTCCTCGACTACTCCGAGCACGCGATGTCCGCCGGTGACGACGCCCAGGCCGCGGCCTACGTCGAGTGCGCCGTGACGGGCCCGGAGGGTCAGAGCACCGTCGTCTGGGGTGTGGGTATCGCCACGTCGATCACGACGGCCTCGCTGCGCGCTGTGGTCTCGGCAGTGAACCGCGCCAGCTGACACTCAGCTCCTGACTCGTGAACAATCCCTGGTCTCACCCGATTTTCGGGTGGGGCCAGGGTCGTTTTCAGAGCACTGAAGATTTTCGGTCGATGTTTTCGATTCGGCATGACATTGGTCCCGAAAGAGTCGGTTAGCGAAGTTAACAAAAAGAATTCACCCATCGAGGATGATGCAGACGCCACGTGCGCGTGAGATAGTCAGCTCAGACAAATCCGACTTGTGAAATGGAGCTCGACAATGGATTCCTTTTGGGACTTCCTCTGGCTGATCATCATCAGCTTCGCGTTCATCGCGTACTTGATCCTGCTCTTCTCGATCATCACCGACCTGTTCCGCGATCACAAGACCTCCGGCTGGGTGAAGGCAATCTGGATCGTCTTCCTGTTCTTCATTCCGCTGCTCACCTCGCTCGTCTACCTGATCGTTCGCAGTGACGGAATGGCACAGCGGTCCCTCGAGGCTGCACAGCAGGTCAAGAACGCACAGGACAGCTACATCCGTGAGGTTGCCGGAAAGTCCCCGGCCGAATCCATCGCAGATGCAAAGGCACTTCTCGACGCCGGCACCATCAGTGAAGAAGAATTCGCAGCACTGAAGGCCAAGGCTCTCGCCTGATACCGGCCCTCACTAAGCGACCCTCACTAAACCGTGAGGATTGCACTACCGAAACGGGAGCGACACTAATCGTGTCGCTCCCGTTTTGTGTTCATTCACCAACAGCTGCTCATTCACCGACAGCCGTTCATTCACCGACGGCCCTTCATTCACCGACAGCCCTTCATTCACCGACAGCCTTCATTCACCGACAGCACGCGCGACGTCACGAAAGGCGTCGAGCACGACTCCGATAGCCGGACTGCGGTTGGCGTGTAACCGAGTTGCTAATTCATAAACTCGTGCAGCGCGCACTCCCGCCACCGGTTTCCTCGACACTCCGGGATGCGTGATCGCGTATCGCGGCATCAAAGCCACGCCGTGGCCCGCCGCCACCAGCTCTTCGATGACGCGGAAATCGTTTATCCGATGAGCGACGCGAGGCTGGACGCCGGTTACCGACGCAACCGACAGCAGAACGTCGTCGACCGGAAACCCGCCGCGCACGCTTATCCAGTTCTCGTCGGCCAATTGTTCCAGCCGGACCGAATCCTGCTCGGCAAGTGGATGATCAGGCCGCAGCACCAGATCGATCGGTTCACGCATCAGCGGTTGCACGCTGACCCGGGGAAACGACGTCTCGGCTCCGCGTTCGTCACGGTGGGTGAGGATCACATCGTGATCGGCCAACAGTCCAGGGACGGCGGACGCCGGTTTGTCGACGTCGTAGGCGTCGATGTCCACGTCCGAGTTCTTCAGCGCCGTCAGGACACCGGGCAGCAGGAGCGCCGCGCCGGAGGGAAAGAACGCGACTCGCACCTTTCCCCGCGGCGAGCCTCGGTACGACGCCATCTCGTCCGCCGCCCGGTCTAGCGCCGCCACCACGTCGTCGGCGCGAAGCACCAGCGCTCGACCCGCGTCGGTGAGGCGCAGCGTGCGCCCGTCCGGTTCGAGGAGCGAGACCCCCGCTTCTCGTCCGAGGATCTTGAGTTGTTGCGAGACGGCGGACGGCGTCATCGAGAGGGCGAGAGCAGTAGCGCCGACGGTTCCTCGGTCGGCGAGCTCGCGGAGGATTCGCAGGCGCGTGGCATCCATACGGTGACGAATATCCATGTAGCAAAACTACATGGATAGTGCATCTATATTCGCTTGTTCTGATGCTTCGTAAGGCTCACGATTAACGCATGACTCCCCGCGACCGTCTCCTCGGCCTGACCGTGATCGTCTTGTGGGGTCTGAACTTCCTGGCCATTCGCGTCGGCCTGGATCATTTCCCGCCATTCTTCTTCGCAGCGCTGCGGTTTCTGATCATCGCGATTCCGGTGGTCATCTTCGTGCCGCGTCCACAGGTGCCGCTCCGTTGGCTGCTGCTCTACGGATTCGGTTTCGGATTCGGCCAGTTCGTCTTCCTCTTCTGGGCGATGCATTCGGGGATGCCGACGGGCCTTGCATCACTTGTCCTGCAGTCGTCAGCACCGTTCACCGTCCTACTCGGCGCTTTCCTGCTCCGCGAGAAGCTCAGCGTCTGGCAGGTCTCCGGTATCGCCGTCGCCGTTGGCGGGATGTCCTTGATCGGCTGGGACCGCTCGCACCACGCGGCACTGCTGCCCGTCATCCTCACGCTCCTCGGCGGCCTGTCCTGGGCGTTCGGCAATCTCGGCAGCCGCTTGGCTGCGGCGAACACCGTCGGCGAGCCTGCACCGATGCGCTTGATGTTGTGGATGTGTGTCATCCCGCCGTTACCGATGCTCGTACTGTCAGCCGTGGTCGAAGGCCCCACAGTCGGCTGGCACGCACTCGGCACCGCATTCAGCGCCGACGCCTGGCCGTCGCTGGTCGGGCTGGCCTACATCATTCTGCTCGGCACCATCGCCGGATCCGGGCTCTGGACGATGCTCATGGGCCGCTATCCCGCCGGCATGGTGGCGCCGCTCTCCTTGCTGGTGCCAGTCGTGGGAATCGGCGCGTCCTGGCTGTTCCTGCACGAGGATCCGAGCCCGTTGTCACTGGTCGGGGCGGTCATCGTGATCGCCGGAGCGAGTGCCGCACAGATGAGGCGTAAGCCCGCGAACACTGTTTTCTCGGACACACCTGCAGCCTCACCACCGGCGCGACTCGGCGTCTGACGACGCCCTGTGCCAAACTCGGGCCGTGGGAACTGGACTATCGATCACAGCGCGCGGAAAGCTCGCCATGCGAGCTGCCGCAGCAGCATCTTGGGCATCGCAGAAGGCCGGTCGCGGCAAGGGTTCGATGATCGGCGGGCTGATCGCCCTCAAGATCGACCCGACGCTCATGACTCAGCTCGGACGCGGCAAGCGCACCGTCGTGGTCACCGGCACCAACGGCAAGTCGACGACCACACGTATGACCGCCGCAGCGCTCGCGACACTCGGTGACGTCGCCACGCAGGCCGACGGCGCCAACATGGATGCCGGGATCGTGGCCGCCCTGGCCGCGCGTACCGATGCGACGCTGGCGGCACTCGAGGTCGACGAACTGCACGTCCCCCACGTAGCCGACGCCGTGAACCCGGAAGTGATCGTGCTGCTGAATCTCAGCCGCGATCAGCTCGACCGGGTCGGCGAGATCAACATGATCGAACGGAAACTGCGCGCGTGCGTCAACGCGCATCCGAATGCGGTGATCGTCGCCAACTGCGACGACGTACTGGTCACCTCCGTGGCATACGACGCCACCAACGTCGTGTGGGTTGCTGCCGGCGGCGGTTGGGCCGGCGATTCC
Organism: Rhodococcus sp. T9N; assembly: GCF_024436645.1. NCBI lineage: Bacteria > Bacillati > Actinomycetota > Actinomycetes > Mycobacteriales > Nocardiaceae > Rhodococcus > Rhodococcus sp. T9N. The sequence goes on from NZ_JAMSKS010000007.1 coordinate 112,879, forward strand.
GTCAGCTGCCCGCGCACCGGCGAACCCATCGTGTGGGAGGGAAAGCACTGGCGCAGTACCGGTTCCGACTTCGCGCGGCCCGAGCCGACCTGGTGGCTCGACGACGACAATCTCTACGGCCCCGACGGCCTGAAGATTCCGATGACGTTGACCCTCCCCGGAAAAGCCAACCGCGGCAACGCAGCTCAGGCCGTAGCGGCTGCAGCGGCTTTGGGTGCAGATCCGGTCGGGGCAGTTGCCGCCGCATCGACGGTTCAAGAAGTCGCAGGTCGATACAGCACCGTCGAGGTCGGACCGCACTCCGTTCACATGCTGCTCGCGAAGAATCCCGCCGGCTGGCAGGAAGCGCTGTCGATGATCGATCCCACGGTGGACGGTCTGGTCATCGCGGTGAACGGTCAGGTGCCGGACGGCGAGGACCTCTCCTGGCTGTGGGACGTGAAGTTCGAGCACTTCGAAGGTGTCAAGGTAGTGGCCGCCGGTGAACGCGGAACAGATCTGGCAGTTCGCCTCACGTACGCGGGCGTCGAGCACACTCTCGACCCGGACCCGTTGCGCGCCATCGCTTCCTGCCCTCCCGGACGTGTGGAGGTACTGGCGAACTACACGGCCTTCCGTGACCTCAACACTGCCATCGCGAAGGAGTCTCGCAATGTCTGACTCGACAGTTCGCATCGGTCTGGTACTCCCCGACGTCATGGGCACCTACGGCGACGGCGGCAATGCCCTGATCCTGCGTCAGCGTCTGCGGATGCGCGGCTACGACGCCGAAATCGTGGACATCACCCTCAGCGATCCGGTCCCCGATTCGCTCGACGTGTACACGTTGGGTGGCGCCGAGGATTCCGCTCAGCGCCTCGCAACGCGTCATCTCGCGAAATACCCTGGTCTGCAACGCGCCGCAGAGCGTGGCGCACCGGTTCTGGCGATCTGCGCTGCCATTCAGGTGCTCGGCAACTGGTACGAAACCTCCAGCGGCGAACGCGTCGACGGTGTCTCGATGCTCGACGTCACAACCTCGCCGCAGGAGAAGCGTTCCATCGGCGAAGTCATCACGAAGCCGCTGATCGACGGACTCACCGCGCCCCTCTCAGGTTTCGAGAATCACCGCGGCGGAACAACTCTGGGTAGCTCAGCCTCTGGATTCGCACGTGTCACCCATGGTGTCGGAAACGGCGTCGGCGACGGATTCGAAGGCGTCGTGCAGGGTTCGGTGATCGGGACGTACATGCACGGACCCGCTTTGGCCCGGAATCCGGAACTCGCGGACCTCCTGCTCATGCGCGCCTTGGGTGTGAACGAGCTTGAACCCCTGCATCTGCCCGAGGTCGACAAGCTCCGCAAGGAGCGACTCGCGATTCGCTGAGCCAGTGTCGTCCGTTCGGACGACTGTTGGCCGGCCACGTCAGCTCGTAGCCTCGTTCCATGCGTCTTCGTGTGGCGATCTGTATTGCGGCGACTGCGATCATTGCCGTCGGGTGTTCGACGCAGGGCAGTGGCGGGCCCAAAGAAGCAGGCGGGACCCAGCAGGTAAGTGTCACTGCTGATCCAGCTTCAGAAGTGAGCGCAACGGCGCCTACCGTCATCGTGCTGGATGCCTCGGGGTCGATGAAGCAGGACGACGCTCCCGGTCCTCGAATCGATGCCGCCAAGAACGCGATTCACACTCTCGTCAGTGGCCTCCCAGACGATGCTGCGCTCGGTCTGATCGCGTACGGCACCGCCACGGGTAGCAGCGACGCCGAGAAGGTCGCGGGTTGCCGCGACATCAAGACCGTCGTGCCACTCGGACCACTCGATCGAAATGCATTCGCAGCGGGAATCGACGGGTTGTCCGCGTCGGGATACACGCCGATCATGGCTGCGCTTCAACAAGCCGCCGCCGCACTCCCCGCCGATGGTGAGCGCACGATCATCCTCGTCTCCGACGGGGAGGACACCTGCTCGACCGAACCTCCGTGTGAGTCCACCGAAGCGATGCCCCACGATCCTGACCTGACCATCCACACCATCGGATTCAAGCTCGACGCCGCTGCGTCCGCCCAGCTGAAGTGCATCGCCGACGCAACCGGGGGCATGGCGATCGACGCTGCCAACGCGGCGCAACTCACCGCACGGCTGGCGGTTGCCTCGGATCCCGAATCCGCACGGGAGCGACTCTCCACCAGCGGCTTCCGCAACCTTCGGATCGGCATGACGGAGGAGGAAACGCGGAAAGCCGCCGGCGACCTTGCGCCGGTATCGAAGACCGGAACAGTGGTCGTCCAATGGCAGGACTGCGAATTGACCTTCACCGACGGCGTTCTCGTCGAAATCGCGCCCCGGACCGGCGCTGCCACACTGGACGGACTGACCGTCGGCCAGAAGATGCAGCGTGCCGCCGAACTTTACGGTCCCTTCACTGCCACAACCAATTCCGACGGGGAATCGGTCGCAGTCTTTCCGGCCGACACCGAAGCGGGAACCGGCTATCGCATCACCTTCACACCCGAAGGCAAGAAGGCGGATGAGGGAACGATCACCCGCATAGTCCTCTGCCGATGCTTGCCTGCGACTGCAGGATCATCGGCAGGCGGTACCCCGACCGAGATCGTGAATCTTGTTGCCGTCGACGGTTCCGGCAAACCCACATCCGGTTGGAGCGTCCAAACACCGGCCATGAAGATCAGCGAGTGCTACGCAGCATCACAGTCGGCTGTCACGCCGGGAGTCATCACCTGCGGAATCACCGCTGACGGCGCGGACGCGTGTTGGGTCGGCCCGGAGCCCGATTCGATTCTCTGCCTGCAATTTCCCTGGGGAACAGAACTGATCACCGCTCGAGGCGTGGACGGCGTCGAGGCCTATCCGCCGCCCGCCGACCCGACTCCCTTCGGGCTCGAACTCGAGAACGGCCTCCTCTGCCGCGTCCGGCACGGCGGTTCGTGGCCCTCTCCCGAATCGAACCCAAGCCTGGCGGGCGCCTACTCCTGCCGAGGGCAAGGGACGGATACCCCCATCGTGTGGTCCGAAAGCAGCTATCCGATAGATCGTTCCGAAGATCGGTGGACCGTGCTGGTCGGACCGTCGAAGGGACCGTTGGAAACCGTCGCCGTCACCAAGGCGATATTCCTTGCCGCCGAATGAGCGCTCAGACGGTTTCGGATTTGCCCTCGGTCAGAATCAGTTCCACGGCCAACAGCGCGGCGCAGGCCAGTCCCGCGACCAGTTCGGGCACCGCGGTGTAGGTACCACCGAGCACGACGACTATCGCGACCGAGAACGGCACGAGGGTGCGTACCGAGGAGTCGTGTAGTCGAATGTGGATGAACCACAAGGCGGCAAGGATGACCGCGACCGGAACGGTGACGGCAGCACCCGTCACCAACGCGCTGCCGTCACCGTGATGAGTCCAGAAGTCGACGCGCGAGGCCAACCCCGCACCGATGGCGGCAGCGGCGGCGAAGATGAAGTAGTGACCGAACCCCCAGACGAAGGGTGAGACGTTGTCACCGCCGATCACTTCGCCTGCATTGCGTTGGAAGTACAACCACCACAGGCTGAAGACAATCAGAATGCCGCCGATCACGACGTAGGTGACCTGCGCTGCCGGATGCTCACCGTCGACCGCGTCCTGAATCGCGATGGTGGTCGAAAGGATCGTCTCGCCCAGAACGATGATGAAGAACAACGAGTACCGCTCCGCGATGTGATGCGGGTGCCACGGCGTCATGCCCGGCTTCTCCGACCAGATCGGTACCGCGAATTCGCACAGAACCAACACCAGGAACGTCGGGACGTAAACGGCGGACGGCACGAAGTAGAAACCGATCCAACCGATCTGGACCAACACGATTCCGAGAGCGTATCGACGCGCCGTGAGCGCATGTTCGGGGTCGTTCCGCGAGACCCTGAGCCATTGGATGACCAGGGCTATTCGCATGATGACGTAGCCGACGATGATCAGCAGGGCGTCGTCGTTGAAGAAGCGGACGATGCCGGCTGCAAGGACCAGCGATCCGAGGATCTGGAAGATGGTCAGCAGCCGGGCGATTCCGTCGTCGTTGTCGTACGCCGAGGTGAACCACGTGAAATTCAGCCACGTCCACCAGATCGCGAAAAACGCCATCGCGAAGTGCCCGACGCCCGAAGCCGCATGCCCTTCGCTGATCGCGTGGTGCAGACCGGTGGCCGCTTGAGCGACCGCCACGACGAAGCAGAGGTCGGTGAGCAGTTCGAGCGGCGTCGCCACCCGGTGCGGCTCGTGCGGGTCCCGCGGAACCAACGGCCTGATGAACGAACTGGTGCGATTCACGAAGGGCAGAGTAGCGCGATGATTGCCGACGCGCTGCCCGTGACTGGAACCTGTCGACTCAGATATTCACGCCGACGCCCCGATCTGGGCTCGGATCTCCAACTGATCGGCGAGTTCGGCGCCTATCGCCCCCGCGCTCCCCAAAGTGAAGGCGATCTGCCGTCCCCACAGGAAATAGCGGTGAATCGGATAGTCGACATCCGCGCCGATTCCGCCGTGCATGTGCTGGGTCGCGTGCACCACGCGCAAACCGCCACGCGACGCCCACCATTTGGCGACCAGCGCAGCCGCTTCCGCTTCACTCTCGACTCCGCTGTCCATCAGCCAGGCAGCGCGGTGGGTGGTCAATCTTGTGCTCTCGGTGTCGAGATACGCGTCGGCGGCCCGGACGGCAACTGCCTGGTTGGTCGAGAGTGGACGTCCGAATTGCACTCGCTCGGAGGTGTATTTCGCCGTCATCGCCAGCGCTTCCTCGCAGACGCCGGTAGCCAGGGCCGCCAGAGCGACCCGCGCACGTCGTAACGTCCAGTCTCGAACCACCGCGCCGTCCGCGGGAAGTGCGTCAGCTGCAGTAACCGCAACCCCGTCGAACTGCACAGCGCTGTTGCTCTCGCGGTTCGTCACCGCAAGCGGTGTACGCACCAGCGCGTCCCGGTCCGTCGGCACGATCATCACGGTGACACTGCCGTCCGGCATCGTCACCGGAACCACCAGTGCGGCAGCGAACTCGGCGGCCGGTACGGAGTCGACGCGGCCTGACAGAACCCAACCGTCAGGCGCCGGCTCGGCGCGAACCGCCGTCTCGGCGTTGTAACCGGTGTCGAAGGCGCCGGTGACGACCACCGAGCCGTCGAGCAGTCCCGGAAGCCACGACGCTTTCTGCTCCTTTCTGCCGAACTCGGCAATCGGCAGCGCTGCCGTCGAAATCACCGACCAGAGCGGCACCTGGGCGACCCGGCGGCCTTGTTGTTCGAGCACCGCTGCCAGGCCTAGCATTCCGAGTCCCGCTCCCCCGACCTCCTCTGGCAGAGCAATCCCCAGAACGTCGGAATCGGCGAGGAGCTTCCACAGTTCGGCGTCGAAACCGCCGGCGCCCTCCACTTCCCGCAGTCGGTCCACTCCGGACTTCGCCGAGAAGATCGATTCACTCAGATCCCGCACGGCGGACAAGTTGTCGTCGAATTCGAATTCCATGTCAGCTCTTTTCGTTCTGTGCAGCGGGCCGGCGACGCGCAGCAAGCGCCATGCCCAGACATTTTGCGGCGACAATTTCACGCATCACTTCGTTGGTTCCACCGCCGAAGGTGTTGTTCTGTGCGCGTCGACCCAGGTTCTCGACCCGCCCTTCCAGTACCGCTCCGGGTGTGCCGGGGCGCAGTAAGCCCTTGGCGCCCAGCACTTCCTGCAGCATGCCGTACGCACTGACGACGGCTTCGGTACCGAAGATCTTGGCCGCGGCCGAATCCCCGCCGCCCAAGGTGTTGGCGGCGACGTCCGCCACCAGTCGTAGGTTCATCAGGTCGGCAGCACTGAGCAGCGCGTAGACTTCCGCCAATTTCTCACGTACCCAGCCGATGTCGTAGACGTGGCCGTCACCGGCGGGTTCGGTCTTTGCCCATTCGACCACCTCGGCAAAGAGCTCGTTGGCTATGCCACCGCGTGCCGCCAGGGCAACACGTTCGTGGTTGAGCTGGTTGGTGATGAGCTTCCACCCTTGATTGAGCTCACCGACGACATTGGTGATCGGCACCCGAACATCTTCGTAATAGGTTGCCGAAGTGCTGATTCCGCCCACGGTATGAATTTCGGTGACCGAGAACCCCGGCGAGCTGGTCGGTACCAGGACCACGGAAATGCCCTGATGCGTAGGCGCGTCGGGATCGGTGCGAACGGCAAGCCAGACCCAGTCGGCAAACACACCGGCGCTGGTGAAGATCTTGTTGCCGTTGATGACAAGCTCGTCACCCTCGATGCGGGCGCGTGTTTCGAGGGCCGCGAGATCGGTGCCCGCATTGGGTTCGGTGTAGCCGATGGCAAAGATCAACTCGCCCGCCAGGATCGGACGCAGGAAGAAGTCCTTCTGAGCTTGCGTCCCGTGCTTGATCAGAGCGGGTCCGACGGTGTTCAGCGTGACCAGCGACAGCGGCGCATTGGCGCGAATCACCTCGTCGTAGAACACGTACAGAGCTTCGGGGTTCTCGCCCCGACCGCCGAATTCCTCCGGCCACCCCAAGCCCAGCCAACCGTCTTTACCCATTCGGCGCAGAATGCGATCGAAGACGGGGCCGCCTTCGGTCTGATCCACGAGAGCACGGCGGTCTTCGTCGTTGATGATCTCCGCGAAGTACGCCCGCAATTCCTTGCGCAGAGTCTTCGACTCCTCCGACAAATCCAAGTACATGGTGAAACTCCTAAGATCTACGAACGCGGCAGGCCGAGTACGCGCTGCGCGATGACGTTGAGTTGAATTTCGACGGTTCCGCCGCCGAACAGAATCGAGGGAAGTCCGATGTGGTCTATCGCGTAATTCGCCGACGGGTCGACAACGGCGGCGCGCGGTCCGAGCAGTCGCAACAGGTCCCGCGAGCCCTCGCGCTGCGCCAGGGCGTTGTACACCTTCGACACGCTGATCTCGGCGCCCGGTTCCTGACCCGCCAGTCGCGCCGACACCCCGCGTAGATTCATCGCGGACAGTGCCAACTCACGAGAGATACTGCGGCCGAGGCCCTCCACTGCGTCTTCGCGAGGGCAGTCGTGGCTCGCGTCGGCGATAACCTGACGGAACAGCCGACTCGAACCGTGGTGCAGCGTGCTGCCCATACTCAGGCGTTCGTTGGACAGCGTTGTCGCAGCAAGCTTCCACCCTTGCCCCGGCTCCGCCACCAGGCAGTCGTCCGGGACGAAGACGTCGTCGAGGAATACCTCGTTGAACTCCGACTTACCGGTGGCTTGTTTCAGCGGACGTACGTCGATACCTTTCGAGGTCATGTCGACCAGGAAGTACGACAGCCCACGATGTTTCGGAGCGTCGGCGTCGGAACGCGCCAGGCATACTCCCCAATCGGCCTCGTGCGCGCCCGAGTTCCACACTTTCTGACCCGACAGGACCCAGCCACCGTCGACCTTGCGCGCTTTCGTGCTCAGACCGGCCAGGTCTGATCCCGCGCCCGGCTCACTGAACAGCTGGCACCAGATGATGTCGGCGCGCAGCGAAGGCTCGACGAACCTGTCCTGCTGCTCGGCGTTGCCGTGTTCGAGAATCGTGGGCAGCACCCATTCCCCGATCACCGTGGACGGTTGAGCCCAACCTCGCATCGCGAATTCGTGTGCGATGACGGCCTGTTCTCTCGGTCCTGCTCCCAGCCCGTACGGCGCCCGATAGTGCGGGGCTACCAGTTTGGCGTCGGCAAATCGGGCGCGTCGAGCGCTCCCCTTGGCCGGCGCCCAACTGGCGCTGGTGGTTCCGTCGTCGGGCAGCAGCGCAACCTCGTCCAGAACCCTGCGAACCTGCTCTCGTAGTTCAGGCAGCATGTCCGGGTCTACAAAGGAGAAATCCCGTTCCGAATCGGCGGACCGGTCTCCCAACGTGTGTGCCCACTTCACCTCGGAACCCGCCACCGCAGCGATACTGATTGCCCGGCGCCAGTACAGATGCGCGTCATGCTCCCAAGTGAATCCGATTCCGCCGAGCAACGTGACACATTCGAGGGCGTTCTCGATGCCGACGGGCAAAGCGGCCAACGCAGCTTGAGCCGAGACAAGTCTCTGCTGATCCTCGCCGTGCTCTTCGGACCGAGCTGCGTCCCACGCTGCGGCACAGGCAATCTCGGAGCGGACCAGCATCATGGCCGCCTTGTGCTGAACTGCCTGGAAGCTTCCGACCGGACGGCCGAACTGCTGCCGGGACTTCACGTAGTCGACCGCGGTGCGTAGCGCCCACCCGGCGATACCGCTCGCCTCCGCAGCCAACACCGTGTTGACGATCAGTTCGACTCGGTGCGCCTGGAGACCCTCGACGATCAGCCCAGCGTCGACCTTGTGATCGGTCAACGTCAGCGTCCCGATCGAGCGTGTCAGATCCACTCCGTCTTCGACCTCCACCGCAGCGGAAGACGACTGCTCGAGCCGGAACCACAACTCGCCGTCTTCGCTGTTCGCTTGCACGAGAACGACATCGGCTCCGGGTAGACCTAGAGCCGGGTCGGCAGAACCGCTCACGGTCCACCCTGCATCGCTGCGAGCCGCGCGCAATCCCACGCCGGTGCAGACTGCTCCGGTTGCGCCGGTGGCCAATTCGATCAGCATTGATTCCGCAGCCGGGCCGGCAGCTGTTGCGAGGATCCCACTGGCGATGACCGTCGGAACGTACGGTCCCGGGTAAAGCGCATCACCCAATTGCTCGACTACCACCGCCAGTTCGGCAAGACCTGCCCCGTCACCGCCGTACTGCTCCGGCAGGTGCACTGCGTGCAGTCCCTGACGGACCAATCCATCCCACGAGTCCGGCCGATCACCGGCGGCGTACCGCTTGACGTTGCTGCGCGTGTCGGCGATTCCACCGAAGCGGTTCGCGAATGCGGCTACCGCTTCCGCCAGGTCACGGTGATCTTCGAGCAGGGGCAGTGCCATGGCAGGTTCCTCAATCTTCGGTTCTTGTCAGATGCGTTCGAGAATCAGGCAGGTGGTTGCGGCGGACGCGCAGATCGCGATCAGCGCGATGGACTTGTCCCGGCGCTCCAGTTCGTCGATGACATTGGCCAACAGTCTGATTCCGGTTGCACCGGCCGGATGGCCCAGTGCGATTGCACCACCGTTGACGTTCAGCAATTCGGGATCGACGCCGTGAACCTGCGCGAACGACATCGGTACCGAAGCAAATGCCTCGTTGACCTCGAACAGGTCGATGTCGTCGATCGTCAGACCGGTGCGTCCGAGCACGATGTTTGCCGCGTCCACGGGGCCGTCGAGCATGAACTCGATGTCTCCGCCGATGACGCACTGCGCCAATATCTTTGCCCGCGGCCGCACGCCGAGCATCCTGGCTCGATCCTCGGACATCAGCAGAGCGGCACTCGCACCGTCCGAGACCTGCGAAGACGTTCCAGCGGTGTGCAATCCGCCCTCTTGAACGGTCCGCAGTTTCGCGAGTCCTTCGAGACTCGATTCGCGCAGACCCTGATCCCGATGGACCGGAGCGTCAGAGCCCGGGGCGACCACATCGATGATGTGCGAGTCGAAGCGTCCTGCCTCCCATGCTGCTGCGGCTCGCTGCTGCGAGCGCAGCCCGAAGGAGTCGAGATCCTCGCGGCCGAAACCGCGCTTGACAGCAATCCGATCGGCCGCGGTGTACTGATCGACGGTATCGAGTGACCACGACTCCGGACGTGGTGTTCCGAGGCCGGTACCCACCTTGTAGGTGAGTGGTGCCCGCGACATCAGTTCCACACCGCACGCCACACCCACGTCGACTGCACCGATGGCAATCTGCCCGGCAATCAACTGCACCGATTGCTGCGCGGTTCCGCACTGCGCGTCGATCGTGGTGCAGCCCGCTTTCAACGGAAGGCCCGCATGCATCCAGGACGTACGCACGATGTTTCCGAACTGCTCACCGAGAGGCGTCACACAGCCGCCGATGACCTGGTCGACCGCGTCAGGATCCACGCCCACCCGATCCAGCACGCCCCTCTGCGCATAACCCAACAGTTCCGCCGCGTGGACTCCGGACAGCCAACCCTCACGCTTGCCGAACGGCGTTCGTGCTGCGTCCACGATGACGGGCTTCATGCCAACTCCTCGGTTCGTAATGCCGGGTTCTCCGGTAATGCCGTTCCGTCCAGACCACGCACGGTAAGGGACCACTCGTCGATCAGGTCCAAGCTGACGCTCGAGCGCGCGGTGAACTCGGTGTCGCAATCACACAGCGCTGTGACCGCTTCCACCATTTCTTCCATAGATTCGACCTGATCCGGCCGGATAGTCTCACCGACCAGGACCCTGGCGCCCTCACTGAGCACCGCTGCCCGCGGTTGAACCGTGTTGACGCGAACCCCCTGGCCGTAGAGTTCCACGCCCATGCCGTTGCTCATCCTGTTGAGCGCTGCTTTGGACGCGCCGTACACGGTCATGGCAGGTCCCGGTTCGACCCACGTGAACGGCGGGCCATGCCACGGTTTGACGGTGCCACTGGACACGTTCACGATCCAGCCGTATCCGTTTGCCACCATCCCCGGCACCACGGCTTGCATCAGATCGAGCGGTGCATGGACATTTGCCTCGAACATCAACCGTCGCCGCCGCAGTGGGTAATCCGAGAGCGGCTGATAGATCGCCGCTGCCGCGTTGTTCACCAGGATGTCTATAGCCCCGCCAAGCTTCTCGATCGCCAGCGGCACAACGGTGTCGCGCTGCTGCTCGTCCGTCAGATCTGCGACAACTATCTCGACTTTGTTTCCGTACTTGGCAATTCGAGCCGCAGTCTCTTCGAGACTGCCCGGCAGGGTTGCGTGTGCACCGAGCGTCCGGGCCACGAGAGCGACGTCAGCACCTTCCGCTGCCAGCCTCTCTGCGACGCCTGCACCGATTCCGCGGCTGGAACCGGTGACAAGCGCTCGGCGTCCTTCGAAGCGATCGGTCATGCTACTTCCACTTCGCGGCGAAGCGATTGATGCTCTCCGCAATCCGAGCAACTTCGTCGTCACGCAAACCGTGGCTCATGCCGAGTGTCATGCCGCGGGCAAAAACTGCGTCCGCTTCCGGCAAACCTTCGGCCGGCTGGCGAAATTCGATGTTGTTCATCATGGGGTGACGAGTGACGTTGCCGCTCCACACGGTTCGGGTGTCGATGCCGTCGGCCTCGATGGCTTCCTGCAGGTCGCTGCGCGTGAAGGGGGCGTTCTCGTTGATCATCACCGGGTAACACAGCCACGCCGTGTTGAGACCGTCGAGTTCTACCGGCGTCGTGAAGAATTCAGGATGGGCGCCGTATGCCGCCGTGAAGGCCGCAAATGTTGCCTTACGCGTCTTGTAGTTCTGTTCCAGCTTGTCGAGCTGCACGACGCCGTAAGCTGCGCCGAGTTCGGAGGGCTCGAAGTTCCACGACATGAGCTCGAAGATGAAGTCGTTGTCGTAGTCGACGCCGTCGAGTTCTTCACGGAAGACTCGGCCGGACTTGGTACTGCCGAACAGGTTCGGCTCGCTACGACGGCCCCAGCGGCGAAGCAGCAAAGCCTTGTCACGGCTGGCTTCGTCGTCGACGCACACCATTCCACCGGTTCCCGCGCACGTGATGATGTGTGCCATCGAGAAACTGGTGACGACGATGTCCGCCCGAGACCCGGTGGGAGTACCGCGGAGCGTGGCGCCGATCGCGTCACACGAATCCTCGATCACCTTGAGTCCATGGCGATCAGCGATATCACGGATGACGTCCCAGTCTGGGCAGTTGCCGGCCAGGTTCGGCATCAGGATGGCACCGGTCTTTTCGGTGACCATTGCCTCGATCTTGGTGACGTCGACGTTGAACGTGTTGGGTTCCACGTCCACGAACACCGGCACCAGACCGGCACGCACGATCGGTGCGATATCGGTGGAGAACGTCAGCGGCGACGTGATGATCTCGCTTCCCGCAGGCAGTCCGAGCAGCTCGACTGCCAAGTACAAACCCGAGGATCCCGAGTTGCACATGACGCCGAACTTCTTGCCGGCCAAGGCCGCGATACGTTCTTCCATCTCGAAGACGTTCTTGCCGATGCGCAATCCTTGATGCCCGCTGCGCAAGACGTCGACAACAGCCTGTATTTCTTCCTCACCGTGGGTGGCCCTGGCGTAGGTGATCCGCTCGCTCATCTTGTTCCTGCTTTCTCGAATAGGCGGCAGATTCAGCGATCTGCCGAGAGGACGAGCGCACTGTGCGGGACGGGAGAGCCGCCGGTCACGAGCACGTTGTCCAGAGTTTTGGTCGGTTGATTGGTGGAGGTGCCGCGGATCAGGCGAACACCTTCGGCAATACCGTTGACGCCGTGGATGTATCCCTCACCGAGTTGACCGCCGTGGGTGTTGATCGGCAGGCGACCGTCCAGCTCGAGATTGCCGTCGGAGATGAAGTCTTTTGCCTCGCCCCGACCGCAGAATCCGTACTCCTCGAGTTGAAGCAGAACCATCGGGGTGAAAGCGTCGTAGAGAATTGCGGCATCGATGTCGTCCGGCCCGATACCGGCCTGGTCCCACAGTTGGCGCGCCACGAGTTCGACTTCCGGCATGCTGTCGATGTCGTCTCGGTAGTAGCTGCTCATCGAAATCTGTTGCGGACCTACACCTTGCGCAGCGCCACTGATGACCGCAGGTTTGTGCGGCAGGTCGCGGGCGCGCTCCGCACTGACGATCACCAGCGCCTGTCCGCCGTCACTTTCCTGGCAGCAGTCGAGCAGACGGATGGGGTCAGCGATCATGCGCGAGTTCTGATGGTCCTCGATAGTGATCGGGCGTTCGTAGAACCAGGCCTTGGGGTTGTTCGCCGCATGCTTGCGTGAGAGGACCGAGATCTGGCCGAAGTCGGCGCTTGTTGCCCCGTACTTGTGCATGTACAGCTTGGCGAGGAAGGCTTCCTGCTGCGCCGGGGTCAGAAGCCCGTACGGGTTGATCCAGTTCCGATACTCCTGGTCCGTCGACGCGTTGTACGCAAAAGGTGGTGGCCCGGCGCCGAATCGGTGGCCGGATCTTTCGTTGAAGGCGCGGTAGACGACCACAACGTCTGCAACTCCGCTGGAGACGGCAAGCGCTGCTTGTTGAACCGGTGCACAGGCACCGCCGCCGCCGTGTGGAATACGACTGAAAAACGTCAGTTCCGGGATCCCGAGGGCACGTGCGACCGCAATCTCGGGATTGTTCTCCATGGTGAACAGCGCAAATCCGTTCACCTCTTCTGCCTCGATGTGCGCGTCGTCGAGTGCGGCGATCACAGATTCGCACGCCAACTGCCATTCGCTGCGGCCGGAGTTCTTGGAGAACTCGGTGGCGCCGATTCCGGCGATGGCTGCTTGCCTCGAAAATCCTCGTGTCATGCGATTACCCTTTCCACCGGTTCGAGAGTCACGTCGGCCGTCACGTGTGTTCCGCGGGCGTTTTTCCCGAGAACCGTCACGGTGAGCGCCCGGCCGTCTGTGGCGGTGACCTTGCCGGTGAATGTCATGGTGTCTCCGGGGAAGTTCGGAACACCAAGCCGTAGTGATGTTTTGACGATCCGTGACGCCGGGCCGGACCAGTCGGTGATGTAGCGGTCGATGAGCCCGTTGGTGGTGTTGATGCTCATGAAGATGTCGGGAGTTCCGCGATCCTGTGCCTTGCCCGGATCGTGATGCACGTCCTCGAAATCCTGAGAAGAGATCGCGGTGGCCACGATCAGCGTTCGATCCAACGGCAATTCGAGGCTGGGGAGGACCGAACCCACTTCGCAGTCAATCAGTTTCGTCATTGCACCGAACCCCGTCGCCTCAGTTGCGGCAGCATCTCGCCGTGAGCGTGCTCGGAGAAGGTCACTTCGAGTTCCATGCCGAAGTCGAGTTCCTCGTGATCGATCCCCGCGATGTCGGCAACCAGACGCGTGCCTTCTTCGAGATCGACGAGTCCGACGGCGAGTGGGTACTCGAAAGCAGGATCCTTCGGGTGATGGATGACCGTGAAGCTGTGCAACGTGCATCGCCGCGTGGATTCGACTGTGTCCCAACTGAACGAGCGGCATTCCGGGCAGGCGGGCGCTGGCGGGTGGCGCAGAGTCTTGCAATCCGCACACCGTTGGATCTCGAGGCGACCCTCTTTGGCCGCGGAGAAGAAGAAATCGTTGTCGTCGGTGACGGTGAGTCTCGGCACCGCGGTGTGGCGGGAGCCAGTCTCGCTCATGCGATTACCTCCTGGGCTTCGGGCTTGGTATCTGTCTGGGCATCTGGTTTGAATCTGAGCAGTCGAAAGCGCTCTTCGACCAGCGTCTTTCCGTCCTGGTCCACGTACTTCTTGAACAGAGTGATGAAGCACCCGTGACCGAGAGCCGTCTGTTTGAACGGCGAGATCGCTTCGATGGTGAAATGCGCGGTGACGTGGTCACCGGGGCTCAGCTCCGCGAAATACTCCTGCTCGACGTTGGTCGCGACAACGGAGGTGTATCCGGCCTCGTCCAACAGCGCCAGCAGTCGTGAATAGGCGAAGTCCTCGGAGACTCCGTCGGCACGAAGTTGCTGGACCTGCCTATAACGTCGGTAACCCGCCATCACCCAGGTCGAGATCATGGCGGGCGGACAGACGACGTCTCGACGACCGGTACTGCGGGCGGCCTCGGCGTCGACGTAGATCGAGTTGCGGTCGTCGTGCGCCTCGACCCAGTTGCGGATCATCGCCTCGTTGACGGCGTAGCGGGCGACGCGGGGTGGTTCGGCCTCTGCGCCGATGAAATTCGGAAACTGCGTCTGCAGGCTCTGCACTGAAATCCTCCGTGAACGAAAGTTGAGCAAGCGCTTGATTTTGAAGCTAGCATAGGAATCCGGAAGTGGAAACACGCGATCTCACCGACGAATTGGTTCGAGCCGGAGCTATCAGGCAGGATTGCGCTACGTTCGACGCCGGCAGCCCGGCACCCCCGAAACCCTGCCCTGAGCAGGACCGACAACCAGTGGAGATTTCAGTGGCATCACCAGATCGTCGGGAGAAGATCCTGGAGAGCTCAGCCGAGCTGTTCGCCAGGAAGGGTGTCGCCACCACGACCGTTCGCGAGATCGGCGACGCCGCCGGTGTGTTCTCGGGCAGCCTCTACCACTACTTCAAGTCGAAGAATGCGATAGTTGCCGAGCTCATGCGCGGCTTCATCACCGACATTCAGCTCCGCTTCGATCAGGTGGAGAAGACGGCAAACGACCCCGAGGAAGTCCTGCGCGGCTTGATCCGCGAGACGCTGGTCGTCATCGAACTACACCCGCACCCGACGGCGATCTACCAGAACGATCGGGCTTATCTTCGCGACAACGATCTCCTGCAATCCGTCGACGGGCCTTCCCGCCAAGTCCGCGAGCATTGGATGAAAGCGATTGCCGAAGGCGTCGATCAGGGAATCTTCCGCAAAGACGTGGCACCGGAAATTTTCTATCGATCGGTACGAGACACCTTGTGGTCGACAACGCATTGGCCGGATCGCCAGAAGTACACCACCGACGAGTTCGCGGATCTGATGATCACGCTCTTCCTCTCGGGATTCAGGGTCGCCTGACCAGATCCGGCAAATCCAGATGTTTCGGGGTTCGTCCCTGCGGCAACAGGATCGACACCGCGAACACGACCACCGCGCAGCCCGCGCACACCAGGTAGGCGACGGAGAATCCGGTCCACGACGTGGAATGTTCCGAACCGCTGATCACGAATGCAGCGAGAATGGTTGCCACCGTCGCACTGCAGATCGTGCTTCCGGACGTCCGCAGAAGTGAGTTCACCCCGTTGGCAGCCGCCAGTCGCTGACGAGGTACGGCAACCAGAATCAGCAGCGAGAGCGTGCTGTACACGATGGCAGTCCCGACCGCTGTGATACCCAGTGCTGCAACCACTCCCCACAGCGGCTTACCGGCAACGGCGTGAATCCCGTACCCGCCGGCGAGGAACACGGCACCGGTCAACATCGCGGTCCGTGAACCGAAGCGGTCGGTGATACGCACCGCAACCGGTGAGAACAGCACCATCGCGATACTCGCCGGAATCTGGCAGAGCGCTGCCGCGATGATCGACAGGCCGTACCCGGCACCCGGCCCCTTCATCCCCTGCAGCAGTTGTGTCGTGATCAGCGTGTTCCCGAAAAACGCGAACCCGACCAGCAGAGCCGCCAGATGCGGGATCAACACTGCACGTTTCACGAGAGCACGGACGTCGACCAGCGGATTGACGTTGCGCCGCTGTTGAATTACCCAGAGCGCGAACAGCACCGCCGACGCGGCCAGCATGGAGATCACCGCTCCACTGGTCCACCCCCAACTCGACCCCTGAGTGATCGGCACAAGCAGAGCAATCATCGCGGCGCTCAGACCAACCGCCCCGACGCCGTCGAATCTTCCCGACGGATTCGGCTCGGACTCTCGAATGAACAGCACCGCAGCAAGAGTCACGGACAGCCCGATGGCGGTGGTTACCCAGAACAGGACGTGCCAATTCGAGTACTGCGCGATCATCGCAGAAAACGGTATGCCCAAAGCGGTTCCGACGCCGAGCGTCGAACTCATCATGGCCACTGCGCCGTTGACCTTGTTGCGTGGCAATTCGTCACGGAGCATGGAGATTCCGATGGGGATGACTGCCGACCCGGCCCCCTGCAACGCTCTCGCGAAGATGAGGACAGCGATGTCCGACGACAGCGCACACAACATCGAGCCGAGAGTCATCATCGAGAAAGCAACCAGAAGCATCTTCTTCTTGCCGAACATGTCGGCGAGTCGACCGAAGATGGGAGTGACGACAGCGCCGACCAGCAGCGTGACGGTCACCAGCCAGGACACGGCCGTGCGTCCAGCGCCGGTGAAGTGCGGCAACTCCGGCAGCAGTGGAACGATGACCGTCTGCAGAACAGCCTGGAACACTGCGGCGGCGACAACGATGGGGAACAGGAAGCGGGAGCGCGGCTGCGCGAGTCCCGCATCGGAGGTGGTGACTGCAGGCGTGCCCGGCGGACGGTCGAGCGTCGTCACCCCACACCGCCTGTTCTCACTAGGTAAATATCCGTTCACCTACATTAGGTGAACGGATATTTACCTAGCAAGAATTGTGACGCCGCTCACCCGTCGAGCAGCTTTTGCACCAGCGGTGCGTACAGCGCAACCACCTCGTCCTGGGTGCCGGTGGCATGGCCGGCCATCATCCGTCGGCGCATGATCGCCACTCCGACCACCATCGACATCGCCAGTTCCGCGCGCAATCTCGCGTCGCGGCCGGACAGGCGAGCGGCGAGGGTGTCGATCATCTGCGTCGAATAGTTCTCGCGCAGCTTGCGGTTGCTCTCTTCACTGACGCCGCTCATGAACAACAAGCTCATGGACAGCGGCTTGTACGACTCCAGCGGCTTGGTGAACAGCGAGACCATGCGCTCGCCGAGCGAGTCGTTCGGGGCGTCGAAGACCGTGACCGCCGCTGCCCGGAAGTCGACCAACTCGTCGTACAACTGCTCTTTGGAACCGAAGTACTTGATGATCAGCGGTGCGCTGACGCCTGCGTCTTCGGCGATGTCCTTGAGCGTGATTTCGCGGTACGGCCGAGTCGCGAATGCTTTCCCGGCCGACGCGATGATCTGCGCACGCGTCTGCTCGGACGTACGACGCACCTGCTGACCTTGCTCCGTGCCGCTCATCAAGCGTTCCGCGACAATTCGCGACGGCCGGACAAAGCGCGACCCAGCGTCAACTCGTCTGCGAATTCGAGATCGCCACCCATCGGAAGACCCGAAGCCAACCGAGACACCGTCAGCCCCGGAATGTCTCGCATCATGCGAACGAGATAGGTAGCTGTCGCCTCGCCCTCGGTGTTGGGGTCGGTGGCGATGATGACCTCGGACACGTCGACGCCGTCCTCCTGATTTGCGATGCGAGCCAACAACTCCCGGATACGCAACTGGTCCGGCCCGATCCCCGAGAGCGGATTGAGCGCACCGCCGAGCACGTGATAACGACCCTTGAACTCACGGGTGCGCTCGACGGCCTGGACGTCCTTCGGTTCCTCCACGACGCAGATCACCGTGCGATCGCGACGTGCGTCGGCGCAGATGCGGCACTTCTCCTGATCGGAGACAGTTCCGCACACCGTGCAGAACTGAACGCCGTCACGGATGCGCTGCAATGCATTTTTCAAACGGTCGATCTCGGGAGGCTCCACGGAGAGCAGGTGAAAAGCGATGCGTTGAGCGCTCTTCGGCCCGACTCCGGGAAGCTTCCCGAGTTCGTCGATCAGATCCTGAACCGGACCTTCGTACACGCGTTCTCGTTTCTAGAAGCCGGGGAGACCGGGAAGGCCTCCGCCGAGTCCGCCGGCCAACGGGCCGAGCTTCTCAGCAGCGACTTCCTGTGCCTTACGCGAAGCGTCCTCGATCGCGCCGATCACCAGATCCTGCAGCGTCTCGACATCTTCGGGGTCGACGACCTTGGGATCGATCTGCAGACCGACAACCTCGCCGGTGCCCTTGACCGTGGCGACAACCAGTCCGCCACCGGCCTGACCGGTCACTTCGGCCTGAGCCATTTCCTGCTGCGCCGCCATCAATTGCTGCTGCATCTGCTGAGCCTGAGCCAACAGAGCAGACATGTCGGGTGCTCCACCTGGTTGCACGAGCGGTCCTTTCTACAGAGTTATCCCCACCAGCGTAGTCGGTGCGCGCTACCGTGAGCGGGTGCGCCGGAACCAGTCAGACACCGTAAAACCGTCAAGAGGGTCAAACATGGCATCACGTGTGTTCCGCTCCACTGCCCTGATCGCCATGCTCGGGGCCGGGCTTCTGAGCGCTGCGTGCACGATTCCGACCGAGACTGCCGAGGCCACGACTTCGGTCGAGGTGTCTCCGCTGAGCACTGTCGCCGCTGACGTCCCCGCTGCGCTCACCGGCAAGGTCGTCTTCCTCGATCCCGGGCACAGCGGGGCGAACGACGACAGCATCAACACCCAGGTCCCCACGGGCCGCGGCGGCACCAAGAACTGCCAGACCACCGGCACCAACACCGATGCCGGGTTCCCCGAGCACACCTTCAACTGGGAAGTCGCGAGCCTGGTCAAGAGCGAACTCGAAGGCCAAGGCGCCACAGTGGTCCTGAGTCGACCGGACGACATCAGCGTCGGATCTTGCGTCGACGCACGCGCCGAAGCTGCCAATTCCTCCGGCGCCGACGTAGTGGTGAGCATTCACGCGGACGGCGCAGCAGCCGCAGCCGAGGGCTTCCACGTCTGCTACTCCGCGCCCCCGCTGAACGCGGTGCAGGCCGGCCCGTCCGTCACCTTTGCCGAAACCATGCGCGACTCACTCGTCACAGCCGGACTCACCCCGTCGACCTACATCGGTGACGACGGGCTGGCACCACGCGCCGATCTGACGGGACTCAATCTGTCGCAGCGGCCGTCGATTCTGGTCGAACTCGGCAACATGCGAAATGCCGACGAGGCAGCGCGCATGACGAGCCCGGACGGTCAGCAGGAATATGCGTCCGCCGTCACCAGCGGAGTCACCGCCTTCCTCACAACCCCCTGACCTGTCTTTCTGTGGAGAAATTCCACTTGTCCACAGGTATGTCGGCACCGCCGAGGTAGCCCGCTCACCTGGATACGGTTCTGCCATGGGGCCGATACTTCAGGTAGATTTCGCTGCTCTGCAGCAACTTTCAGCTGATCTGTCTCGAATTGCGGAACAGATCTCGGGGATCGATTCCGCCGGTACGATTTTCGAAGCCGCGGCGGCCCTGAACTCGTCCGCCGTCGCGGCTGTGTCGACTGGGAATGCCGGCGTCATCGCCGACGCGTACCGGCACCTGGCTACGCAATTGGGACTCATGGCGTCGGGAACCGCTGCCGCAGCACGTCTGTACGACGCTGCCGAGGGCGAAGTGGTGTCCGAACTGCGCGGAGCCTACTGATGCGGCCCACCGTCTATCAGCTTCGAACGTGGTCACCGGAGAAATTGCGCACAAGCGCTTCGGAACTGATCGACATCGACCGGCAGATCGAAGTTCTCGGCAATGACGCCGGACGCAGCATCGACGCCGTCCGCGAATTCTGGCAGGGACAAGCGTCGAGCGCGGCGGCAGTGCAGTGGTCTGGTATCTCGCTTTCCTCGTCGCGGCTGTCGGTTGCGGTTCGCGTAGTTGCGGATCTGTATGGCGGAGCAACCAATACGATCGGTGCGGCGCGAAAATCAGTTCTGGACCTGATCGAGGAGGCGACTCTCGAACACGGCTTGACGGTGTCAGACAGTGGAGCGGTATCGGCACCTGAGACGAAGCAGCCGTGGAATCTGGCCGACGCCATGCAAGATTCCGAAAACGACACGGCTGCAAAGGTTTTTCAGCAGAAGATCTCCACTGCATTGACGGCACTCGACGACGAAGACAACCGGGCCGCGACTGCTCTGGGTGCGGCATTCCGAGAGATCGGATCACTCCTTGGCAATCAGCCTGATCGCCTCGACCGCACTGTCCTCGACATCCTCGACGGGAGGTCGACACTCCCCGGGACACCAACGGAGCTACACCGACTCTGGGAATCGCTCACGCCCAACGAGAAAGACGCGTTGGCGAGGTGGGATCCGTCCATCGGTAGCCGGGACGGCCTTCCCGCTCTCGACCGGGACTACTACAACCGGCGGTACCTCTCTGCGCTCGAGCAGTTGCCGGATCGAACGGTCGCTGCCGGATACACGGCCGTGCGCGGCGAACTTCGACCGGACACGTTCCTTCTCTCGGTCACTGATGGGCATGCCGTCGTGGCAGTCGGTAATCCCGATGCCGCCGGCAACGTCGCAACACTGGTTCCCGGAACCGGCTCCGGGCTGTCGGGCGTCGGCGGAGACCTGCAACGAACCAAGGCCATGTACGACGCGGCGGTCAGGGCGGCGCCAACGGAAGCCACATCAGTGATCCTGTGGTCCGGATACGACGCTCCCCCAGGCATTCCCGACGCAGCCTCGGATCGGTACGCCGACTCCGCAGCGCCGAGGCTCGACGGCTTCCAGGACGGGTTACGAACCTCGCATGACGGTCCGCCTTCGCACAACGTGGTGATCGGTCATTCCTACGGCAGCACCGTGATCGGTGCTGCGACTACCCGTGGCGCTTCTCTCGACGTCGACGAACTGGTTTTTGTCGCAAGCCCCGGCGTCGATGCCGAGCGCGTGAACGAACTGAGCCTGGACGGCGTCGACTCGGACGAGGTGGCTCACCATGTTCATTCGACGACGGCCTTCTGGGATCCGGTCCAATTGATCCCCAAGATCCTCGGAGTCCACGGGTTCGACCCGTCGGATCCGGAATTCGGCGCGCAGGTATTCACCGGATCTCCCGGGGAGCCTGGGTTCGGAGTTCACAGCGATTACTGGGAAAGCGGAAACCCCGCACTCACCGAATTCGGACGGATCATTACCGGCCCGTGAAAGAAGGCGCCGTACCGGTGAAGGTACGACGCCATCTCGGTGATGCAGGATCGGTTAGACGAGTTCGCGCTTGAGGTTGTCCAGGACCTGGGCCTGGATGCGCTGCAGACCCTTCGGAGCGAACGTGCGCTCGAAGAAGCCGCCGATACCGGTGGCACCCTGCCACTGGGTGAGCGTCGTCACCGTCGTTCCGGTGCCGTTGGGGGCAACGGTCCAGGTGGTGACGAGGCTGGAGTTCGCGTCCTTCTCGGTGATGACGTTGCCGTCGACCGTCACTGTCGCCTTGACGTTGCGCGAGCGCTTTTCCGTCGCCTTGAGCGTCCACTGCGCGACGGTTCCGTCACCCTGGCCACCTTCGACGACCTTGTAGTCGAGGTACTGCTCGGACAGGATTCGCGGGCGAACCGTCTCGTAGTCCGAGAGCGCCGCGAGCACCTTGTCGGGTGCTGCTGTGACGACTGTCGAACTCATTGCATTGACCTGACCCATATGCCCTACGTCTCCTTGCTCGACCAACGCGGCTCGATACCGCGAATGACTACCCGAATCCGCACCTCGAACTGCGCAGATATTCCTTTCCATACTGCCTGCTGCGCCCGGGTATCTCGACCATCTACCCATTCCGTGTGAGCTGGTTCACCACTCGGAGCATTTACCGAGTTCGATTGCAACAACTCGATCAAATTCGGGCATTAATACCCCTCCGGATAGCTTGCACACGCAACTACCGATAGCGTCAGGGTGTGACTCTCTCGTTCAATGGGGTAGTTCAGAAGTTAGATCGAATCCGGACAAAGCAAGGCCCGGGTTCCGATGCTGCGCGTGAAATGGGGTTCGAGCAGCACAGAGAAGGCGTCGAACGCCTACTCGCGTCATACCGCGCCATTCCCGCCGATGCTTCTGTACGCCTGGCAAAGAAGACATCCAATCTGTTCCGCGCTCGCGCCAAGACGTCGGCCCCCGGCCTCGACGTCAGCGGTCTGGCAGGTGTCATCGCCGTCGATGCGCAAGCGCGCACAGCCGACGTCGCCGGCATGTGCACGTATGAGGACCTCGTCGACGCGACGCTGCCCTACGGGCTGGCGCCCCTGGTCGTGCCTCAACTCAAGACCATCACCCTGGGCGGTGCGGTGACCGGCCTGGGCATCGAGTCCACCTCGTTCCGCAACGGCCTGCCGCACGAGTCGGTACTCGAAATCGACGTACTGACCGGAAGCGGCGAGATCATCACCGCAACACCGGACGGCGAACACGCCGAACTGTTCTTCGGTTTCCCCAATTCCTACGGCACCCTTGGCTATTCGACGCGATTGAAGATCGCACTCGAACCCGTCAAGAAGTACGTCGCCTTGCGCCACGTGCGCTTCGATTCGTTGAAGAAACTCGAAGAAACGATGGATCGCATCGTCACCGAGCGCGAGTACGACGGGATCGCCGTCGACTATCTCGACGGGGTGGTCTTCACCGATTCCGAGAGCTACCTCACACTCGGCGCGCAAACCGACGAGGAAGGCCCGGTCAGCGATTACACCGACCAGGACATCTTCTACCGGTCGATCCAGCATTCGTCACTCACCCAGCCCAAGACGGATCGCTTGACCATTCGCGACTACCTGTGGCGCTGGGACACCGACTGGTTCTGGTGCTCACGAGCTTTCGGTGCACAGAACCCGAAGATCCGGCGCTTCTGGCCCAAGCAGTACCTGCGCAGCAGCTTCTACTGGAAGCTGATCGCCCTCGACCACAAGTACGACATCGGAGATCGCCTCGAAAAGCGCAAGGGCAAGCCCCCGCGCGAACGCGTCGTCCAGGACGTCGAGGTACCCATCGAACGAACCGCGGACTTCGTCTCGTGGTTCCTCGAGGAAATCCCGATCGAACCACTGTGGTTGTGCCCGTTGCGTCTTCGCGAGCCAAGCCCTGCCGCCGCTTCTGCATCACGGCCGTGGCCCCTCTACCCCCTCGAACCCAAGCGCACCTACGTCAACATCGGCTTCTGGTCTTCGGTGCCGATCGTTCCTGGTGAGCGCGAGGGGGCAGCAAATCGACTGATCGAAGAAAAGGTCAGCGATTTCGACGGACACAAATCGCTCTACTCCGACTCCTACTACTCGAAGGAAGACTTCGAGGAGCTGTACTACGGCGGCGACCGGTACATCGGACTCAAGGAACGCTACGACCCGAAATCCCGTTTATTGGATCTATTCTCTAAGGCGGTGCAACGTAAATGACCACGTTCAAAGACTCCAAAAGCCAGGACAAGCTCTCTATTGCCGAGATTCTCGAGACGCTTTCCGACGGCATGCTGCCGCTTCGATTCACCGCGTACGACGGCAGCACCGCCGGCCCCGAAGATGCCGACTACGGACTGCACCTCAAGTCGACTCGCGGAACCACTTATCTCGCAACAGCTCCCGGCGACCTCGGCATGGCCCGCGCGTACGTCTCCGGCGATCTCGAAGCCGAGGGTGTCCACCCCGGTGATCCGTACGAGATCCTGCGCATCATGGGTGACGAACTCCACCTCAAGCGCCCGTCCGCACTGACGCTCGCCAGCATCACGCGCTCCCTGGGCTGGGATCTGTTGCGGCCCATCGCCCCGCCGCCCCAGGAAGATCTCCCTCGCTGGCGTCGCGTCGCAGAAGGACTGCGTCACTCCAAGACTCGTGACGCCGAAGTCATCCATCACCACTACGACGTCTCCAACACCTTCTACGAGTACGTCCTCGGCCCGTCCATGACGTACACCTGTGCCGCTTACGACAATGCGGAACAGACGCTCGAAGAAGCCCAGGAGAACAAGTACCGCCTGGTGTTCGAGAAGCTCGGACTCCAGAAGGGTGATCGACTTCTCGACATCGGCTGCGGCTGGGGCTCGATGGTCCGCTACGCGGCCAGGCGCGGCGTCAAGGTGATCGGCGTGACTCTCTCTCGCGAGCAAGCGGATTGGGCACAGAAGGCCATCGAGGACGAGGGCCTCGCCGATCTCGCCCAGGTCCGTTTCTCCGACTACCGCGACGTGGCCGAGACCGGATTCGACGCAGTGTCCTCCATCGGCCTGACCGAGCACATCGGCGTCGGAAACTACCCGGCGTACTTCGAGTTCCTCAAGGGCAAGCTGCGTGAGGGTGGGCGTCTGCTCAACCACTGCATCACCCGTCCGGACAACCGAAGCAGCGCCAAGGCAGGCGGATTCATCGACCGGTACGTCTTCCCCGACGGGGAGCTCACCGGTTCGGGTCGCATCATCTCCGAAATCCAGAACGTCGGCCTCGAGGTGCGTCACGAAGAGAACCTTCGCGAGCATTACGCACTGACGCTCGCCGGATGGTGCCAGAATCTCGTCGACAACTGGGACGCGTGCGTCGCCGAGGTCGGCGAAGGAACCGCCCGCGTCTGGGGCCTGTACATGGCCGGCTCACGACTCGGGTTCGAGCGCAATGTCGTTCAGCTGCACCAGGTTCTGGCCGTGAAGCTCGGCCCCAAGGGTGAGGCGCATGTGCCGCTTCGCCCGTGGTGGAAGGCCTAGGGGCAAAGCCCCTGTGCGCCTTTTTGGTAGTCGGCACTACCAAAAAGGCGCACAGGTGCCGCAGGCACCCGACTGCGTCCTCACCCAACCTCCCCGCCGCAAGACCGTCTCCACCTCGTGCGCAACCTGGCACGGGGTCTTCATCACCTCGTCGAATCCGTAGACCAACCGCGGACGACCTGCCAGCTCTGCCGCATTGTCACGGCGGCGATCACGAAATGCCACTTCTGCCATGGAATGCGCCCACCGACCGTCGAGACGCACGATCAGCGGCACACTGACTTCGCTGTAGTCGCAATCCTCGTACAGCGTGCGGCCGTCGACGCGGACCGGAGACTGGCGTCTGGCCGACGGCAACCCGTGCGCCTGCTCCACGTCGACCGCATAGTGGTATTCGAGCGTTGACTGCACCCCGTCTGCCAGGAGTCGTACCGCATCGGAAAGCGCACCCTTGAATCGATGTGGTGTTCGTTCGTCAATCCGACGACGCACATCGTTCAACGGAATTCGCGCATTTGTCACTGTGGTGATGAGTGAAACGTAGGCGCTTCGCGCTGTGGATTCGGCGGTCGCAAGATCAATCGCGGTATCCGCCCGCGACGTTCGAGGTATGACTGACGGCACGCCGATGTATCGGTGGGCTCGGGATCGGTGGACGACTACCCCAGGGTGAACCACGCCACCCACTCTGACAAGTGCACCCGACGTTCGCGCTGGAACTCGGCGGATTGTCGCGGACTGACAGCGAGCCGACTTGCCGTATGGCACGGTGACATGGACTGGCTTGTCTGCGTCGATGCGACGCATTCCCCATTCCTCAGCTGCAGTGTCGTGGCTCAGAATCGCTTGCGGGCCACCATAAAGCCAAGCGGCGTTCAAGATCATTTCTCTGGTGAGCGGGCCAGCGGTCACTGCATACACGCCTTGTAGAACGCGCTGCCATTCGCCGCGGTCCAGAAAGTTCCGCAGCATCCCTCGGTTGTACCCGAATGACGAGAGTTGCTGTTGCCGTACCAGACCGGATTGCGCATCGAGAATCCGGAGAAACTCGCTTCCACCATGAGACGTAGTCATGGCACCAAGCGTCAGGCCGAACTCCGACAGGACTGACGTGAAATTCGCTGTCGGAGTTCGTCTGTGGATAACTCACCAGCTGGGGATAAACCCCTGTGCGCCTTTTTGGTAGCCGTAACTACCAAAAAGGCGCACGGGGGCTATGCCCCTAGCGAAGCCGGCGGGGTGAACCGCGGGCCGTACTGCGCAGCGAGTTCCTTTGCGCGAGCGACGAAGCCAGCCGTGCCGCCCTCGTAACCGACGATGAACTGGTGAACGCCACCGGTCCAGGCCGGGAATCCGATACCCATGATGGAGCCGATGTTGGCGTCCGCCGTGGTGATCAGGACGTTCTCGTCGAAGCACTTCTGCGTCTCGATCGCCTCGATGAACAGCATGCGGTCGATGAGGTCCTGGATCGGGGCGTCGGAGGTTCCGGAGTTGAAGTTCTCGCGGAGTCCGGACCACAGGCCGGTGCGCTTGCCCTCGGCGTAATCGTAGAAGCCGGCTCCACCGAGCTTGCCCTTACGATCGAACTTCTCGACGAGGGTGTTGATGACCTCGCCGGCCGGATCTGCCGGCAGTTCCTTGCCTTCGGCCTTGGCGGCGTCGGCAGATTCCTTGCGGATCTTCTGCATGAGGGTGAGGTTGAGCTCATCCGAAAGCTGAAGCGGCGCAGCCGGGTAACCGGCCTGCATACCGGCCTGCTCGATGGTGGCGGGCTCGACGCCCTCGGCGAGCATGCCGATGGCCTCGTTGATGAAGGTTCCGATGACACGCGAGGTGAAGAAACCACGCGAGTCGTTGACCACGATCGGCGTCTTGCGGATCGCCTGGACGTAGTCGAACACGCGAGCCAGAGTCTCGTCGGAGGTCTTCTCACCGCGGATGATCTCCACCAGCGGCATCTTGTCGACGGGCGAGAAGAAGTGGATGCCGATGAAGTCTTCCTGACGCTTCACGCCGGTGGCGAGACCCGTGATGGGCAGCGTCGAGGTGTTCGAGCCCAGCAGTGCCTTGGGATCGACGATGTCCTCGATCTCCTGGAACACCTTGTGCTTGAGTTCCTGGCTCTCGAAGACTGCTTCGATGACGAAGTCGACGCCGGCGAAATCTGCCGGGTCAGCCGTCGGGGTGATCTTGGCGAGGAGTGCGTCGGACTTCTCCTGCGTGGTCTTGCCGCGCGAGAGCGCCTTGGCCTCAATGCCTTCGGCGTACGCCTTGCCCTTGTTGGCAGCCTCGATGCTGACGTCCTTGAGCACGACGTCGAAGCCTGCCTTGGCGGAGACGTACGCGATGCCCGCGCCCATCATGCCCGCGCCGAGGACGCCGACCTTCTTGATGGTGGACTTCTCGATGCCTGCCGGACGTGAACCGCCGCCGTTGATCGACTGCAGGTCGAAGAAGAACGCCTGGATCATGTTCTTCGCGACGCGGCCGGTCACCAGCGAGGTGAAGTAGCGAGCCTCGATGAGCAGCGCGTTGTCGATGTCGACCTGCGAACCCTCAACGGCTGCGGCCATGATGGCGCGCGGAGCCGGCATCGGAGCGCCCTTGAGCTGCTTACGCAGGTTCGCGGGGAACGCCGGAAGGTTGGCAGCGAATGCCGGAGTGGACGGAGTTCCGCCAGGGATCTTGTAGCCCTTGACATCCCACGGCTGAACGCCGCCTTCGGGGTTGGCCTTGATCCATGCCTTCGCAGCCGGAACCAGTTCTTCTACCGAGCCGACGACCTCGTCGATGAGGCCGACTTCCTTGGCCTGAACGGGTCCACGCTGCTGCCCCTGGAGCAGGACGCCCATGAGCGCGTTCTGCAGGCCGAGCATCCGCACGGTGCGCACGACGCCGCCGCCGCCGGGCAGCAGGCCGAGGGTGACCTCGGGCAGGCCGATCTTGACGCCCTTGACGTCTGCCGCGATGCGGTGGTGGGTCGCGAGAGCGATCTCGAGACCGCCGCCGAGTGCCGCACCGTTGATGGCGGCGACGACCGGCTTGCCGAGAGTTTCGAGGCGACGCAGGTCTGCCTTGATCTCGACACTGTGGTTGTAGATCTCCTCGGCCTGCTCGGGGCCGACCTTGATCATGTTCTTGAGGTCGCCACCGGCGAAGAAGGTCTTCTTGCCGGAAGTGATGACGGCACCGGTGATGGAGTCCTTCTCGGCGACCAGACGGTCGACGGTGGCCTTCATCGACGCGATGTACGCGTCGTTCATGGTGTTTGCGCCCTGGTTGGGATCGTTGATGGTGAGCACGACGATGCCGTCGGCGTCCTGGTCCCAGTTGATGATGTTCTGATCAGTCACTTTGCTTGACTCCTGGTAAGCCTCGTTGGAAGGACGGACGCCGCGTCAGACGCGCTCGATGATGGTGGCAACGCCCATACCGCCGCCGATGCACAGGGTGATGAGGGCGCGCTTGCCGCCACGACGCTCGAGCTCGTCGACCATCGTTCCGGTGATCATCGCGCCGGTTGCACCGAGGGGGTGGCCCATGGCGATAGCGCCGCCGTTGACGTTGAGCTTCTCGTCCGGGATGTTCAGGTCCTTCTGGAACTTCAGGACGACGGAAGCGAATGCCTCGTTGATCTCGAAGAGGTCGATGTCGTCGACCGTCAGGCCGGCAGCTGCCAGAACCTTCTTCGACGCCGGCGTCGGGCCGGTGAGCATGATGGTGGAGTCGGCGCCGCTGGTGGCGGTGGCGACGACGCGAGCGCGCGGCGTCAGACCCATGTCCTTGCCGGCCTGCTCGCTACCGACGAGCACGAGGGCAGCGCCGTCGACGATTCCCGAGCTGTTACCGCCGTGGTGAACGTGGTTGATCTTCTCGACCCAGTGGTACTTCTGCAGCGACACGGCGTCGAATCCGCCGATTTCACCGATCACACCGAACGCGGGAGCCAAGCCGGCGAGGTTCTCTGCCGTGGTGCCCGGACGCATGTGCTCGTCGTTGTCGAGGATGGTGATGCCGTTGATGTCCTTGACCGGCACTACCGACTTGGCGAAGTATCCGCCGGTCCACGCCTTGGCGGCGAGGTCCTGCGAGCGCACGGCGTATGCGTCGACGTCGTCACGCGAGAAGCCCTCGATGGTGGCGATGAGGTCTGCGCCGACGCCCTGCGGCACGAAGTAGTTGTCGTAGTTGGTGGCGGGGTCGAGTGCCCACGGTCCACCGTCGGATCCCATCGGAACGCGGGACATCGACTCGACGCCACCGGCAATCACCAGTTCGTCCCAGCCGGACCGAACCTTCTGAGCAGCCATGTTCACGGCCTCGAGGCCGGAAGCGCAAAAACGGTTGAGCTGAACGCCGCCGACGGTGTCGGGCAGTCCCGCATCGTTGACTGCAACGCGGGCGATGTCCATTCCCTGATCGCCAACGGGGGTGACGACGCCCAGGATGAGGTCGGAGATCCGGTCCTCGTCGAGGTCGGGAAAGCGCACGCGCAGTTCCTGGATCAGACCCGTGACCAGCGAGATCGGCTTGACCGAGTGCAACGACCCGGTCTTCTTGCCGCGGCCTCGCGGGGTACGGATGGCTTCATAAATGAATGCCTCTGTGGTCACTGTGAGGTGTTCCTTCCGTGTAATTCGTCGAACCGGTCTGCAGATCGTCCGCGCCACCGTCGGTGGTGGCGCATGGCCGAGGTACAGACCTCAGCCCTTTCACTGTAGAACGTGTTCCAAATTCATGGGAAGGACCGAAGCGATCCTGCTAGGTGACCGAGGTGATCAGGTGCGCGAACGCCTGCCCGCTTCGGTTCATTTCGGGTGCGCCCCCGGAAGCACTCACGGCACGATGCGATACGGCAACATCATGTCGTGATCTTCGTGATCGAGTAGATGGCAATGCCACACGTATCCCTGGAGTCGACCAGAATCAGCCATATCGTGGCGCCCACCGCCCGTCATCCCACTACCCGTCATCACACCGCTCGGAAGACGATCGAACATCGCGTCGGGATCGAAACCCAGCTCATCCGCGGTGGGGAATCGCACGATGATCCGGGTGACAGTGCCGCCGTCCACCCTGACGGTGTCCTTCATCCCCGCTTCCCACGGCGCCGGCGCGATCATCGGCCCCGCCTCGAACCCGTCGGGCGACGGAGTCCACTTGTTGCCGATCACCGGCTGAGGATGGCGGATCAAGTACTCCAGCGTCCGCATCGGTGTTCTGCCGAGAATCCGGAAATTCACCAAGTGCAGGTGTATCGGATGCGGGTCCGGCGTGGTGTTGACGATGTTCCACTGCTCGACGGTGCCTTGCCGCGGCCTCTCGACGTCCGTGGTGCTGAACGTCAGGTTGTTCAACGTCATCTGAGCCGGTGGATTCCGCAGTTCCAGTTGCTGGCTCACCGTCACCGTGCGAATTACCGTCGGCTGCTCCAACGGGGCGAGAACGTCACGTTGCCGGCGCCCACCGCGCAGTTGCGACGGAACACCACCGGTGAATCCGCGCCTGGCGTCACCGCGGAACCGGCAGAACAGCGGCATAGTCACTTCACCGATGACAGCGGCGGGTAGCGGGGGCGCCTCGTCGTTGCGAAGCTCCACCGTCGAACCCTCCGACAGTCCGGTGAAATCGACGAGGAGGTCGTACCGCTCCCCCGGTGCGCAGCGGAAGGCATTGACCGCGACGGGTGCGTCGAGCATTCCGGCGTCGTTGCCGATGACCCAGAACGTCATCATGTTCGAGAAGTGAAGATTCCACACACTTGCCGACGACGCATTGACGATGCGGAGGCGGTAAAGGCCCCGAGCCACGGACAGTTCCGGCCACACCTTGCCGTTGACCAAGCCGACGTCGCCCACCGCGCCGCCTTCCCACGATCCTTCCGGGATCAAGATGGTGGATCGGCCGTTCTGGGCGCCTGTCGGCGTGAATATCTTCTCCTGCAGGATCAACGGGATCTCGAATTCCTCGGCCGGCAGCCCCAACGGGTTTCCCAGTTCGCCGGTGTCGAATTCATCCCTGATCAGGTAGTTCCCGATCAGACCGGCGTAGACGTTGAGCCGGGTGATGCCCATCGCATGATCGTGATACCAGAGGTGGGCGGCTTCCTGACCGTGCAAAAAGTGATGCATCGCAGCCTGTCCCGGCATCACCAGCAGTTCCGGGTGGCCGTCGCTCTCAGGTGAAGTGACTCCACCGTGCAAGTGCAACGACGTCGGCGGGTGCGCACGAAAGTCGGCATGCATTCCGTGCAGCGTCATATCCATGTCCGCTGCCAACGGATGTCCGGTCAGATCGTTCTCGAACGTCAACATGATCGGCTCGCCGGAATGCGCCTCGACGGTAGGGCCCAGATAACCGCCACCGATCTCTCCGCTGCGGTACGACAGTGCTGGGGACGGGGGAAAATCCCGATGAAAGGCATGTTGCCCCACTTGCGCTGTCAGTGTGATCTCGTTTCCGGAAGCGTTGACAACGAATGTAGTTCGTCACAGAACGGCTCGAACTCCGGCGAATGAAAAATCAACGGAGACTCGATATCCACACTCCCCGCCGGAGCAGCACCTGCCTTTGCGCCCAAAGCAACAGCCGCTGTGCCGACTACCGACCCTTTCAGAACCGATCTTCTGGAAACCCCGATACCCATACATTCCCCTCCCCATCGAAACGGGTTGCGTTCTCCCGCAAGGAAAACGCAACCCGTCTCTCCACTTCGATCTCGGAAAATCCCCCGCCTACTTTCCGTCGATCGCCTCCAGCACCGAATCGATCAGCGACTGTGGAAGTTTCGACGGCGGAGAGATTTCCAGTTCTCCCGGAGCGCCCGGCATCGTCCAGACAGTTCTGTGCCGAGCGATCGCGAGCTTCTCCCGTGATCCGTCCTCATTGACCTTGAAGTACTCGAACTCGAGGTCGATCCCCCTCTCGTAGAGGGCAGACAAGGACATCGTGACCAGGACGTCGTCGAACGGCATGACCTCGCGCAGATGCTCAACCCTGGTGTGCACACAACGAAGTTCCCCGAGAGCGCCTCTGGCCGCCATGGCCTCACGCTGAGAACGGACCAGGAACTTGTCCCGAACCCTCGACTGCCAGATGTAATAGTTGCCGAAGTAGATGTTGCCCACGACGTTTCCGTCCTGCAACGTCGTCGAGAACACCTCGGATTCGAGCAGGTACGGATTGCGCGGCACCATCGGAGCCGAGCGGATCACGGAACCACGATCGACGTTCTTCGGTTCGGTGGGAACAGCGATGTTCTTCGTCCCCGTCGGAATCGTCATCGGCTCGATGAAATCGTGGAAGTACTGCGGCATCGGCCGTGCCGCCACCACACCGTGGGAGAGGATTTCCACCCACGTCGTCTGCATCGCACTCCACCCGATGTGAGTGCGCGTCTCGCCGTCGACCCGGCACCATTCGACATGCAGATTGGTGGTTGCCCGATCCGGACCGGTGAGTTCGGTGATCCAGATCGTCCCCTCGACAATGTCGTCGGTATACAGGTTCGCATCGATGAACACCTCGGAGTTGTTGGTCACCATGCCCCAACGACCCGTCGCCATGTCCTCCACGATCTGCTTCGAGATCGGTCCGGTTCCCCTCTCTCGCAAAGCGCCCAACCACAGCGCGAAGCTCGCGAACCCCACTGATCCACCCACGTTGCACGCGTCCCGGAACCCGACGGGGAACCGGATCGTCACCGCCGGATAGCCGCTCCGGGCCACCACATGCACGTCGGAGCCGTAGGCCATCGGATCGAACTGCGCGAGAGACTTCGCCGACAACGGGCCGGAGTCGAACTGTGGTGCCGAGTCCTGCGCCGGTTCTTCCGCATCCTCCTCATGAGTCACAAACGCGAGAATCCGCTCCTCGTTGTCCGTCAACAGAGCTGGAAAAGTCAGAACCACCACGCTTCCGTCTGCGCCGCCGCGGAAGGTCACTGCGTCGTCCTCCCTGGCGCCCATCGCCAGAGAAACCGACCTCTGCCCCGTGGCCTTTCGGATCGCCTCGGCCGCCGCCCACAGCCTGGTTCCCGCACGATCGAGTGATTCGCCGCCCGCGATCAACTCGTCCAGCAGCGGAATCCGCGCCGAACCCAGAAGCGCCTTCCACTGCATGACGGTTCGGGCGCGAATCGGTTCGATGTCACATCCCTGAGGCCAGTCGCCGGCCGAACTGAGTGACTTACTGCCGTCGTGCGAGAGCGAGACATCCACAGAGGGTGGAATATCACCGACGACGACGGGCTTTCCGGTTTCCTGCCATTCGATGGCAAAGGCATTACTCATTTGATCACCACATCCTCATCGAGATGAATGTTCACGGCCGCCTCGGCGATCGGTTTCTCCTGCTCGTGGCGTTCCGACTTGGTCAACTCGTGAATCCCCGGGGTATGCGCGACCACAACCCGCGGGCTCTTCACTCCCAACGCCCGGCTGTGTTGCGCGAGCTTGTCGAGAATGATCTGTGCGTCGCGCGCAGTCGGATCCGCGATTTCCTCAGCCGTAGGACGGCTTTCGTCGTGGGAGAGAATCTGGGAGCGATATCCCTCGAGCTGCATCACCACTCGTCCGTCCTTCACCACCGCCACGTCGGCTTGCATGTGGGTCTCGGTCTGCACCTTGTCGTAGGCGTACGCGGTGAACGAACGAGCCTCGAATCGTCCGTCGTACATGTCGATTCGCGCAATGTTGACCGGAAGGCAGATCTCCCGCGGAACCATGATCTGACCCGATTGGAGCAGGGAATCGAGGAAGTAGGGATCACCGAGGAGGTGCTGCTTACGGTCGGCTCGCGAAATAGCGCTGAAGAGAATGTGCTCGGAATCGAGGCTCGAGATCTCTTCGAGTCGGCGGAAATCGCCCTCCTGGAACAGCAACCACGAGTAGAGATCGTCCAACGGATCGATGTCGAGCACCGGTCGCGGCAACTCCTTCTCGAACTCCGGCAGTGTTTCGTCCAGCCCGAAGATGAAGTCGGCCGAGAAATGGGGCCGTCCGTACCCGGTCCGTTCGGTGCCGATCGTGACATGCACCCGCGTTCCTGCAGCATCACGATCCTGCTCCACGACGCTTGCCTTGATCTCGACTCTGGTGCCCTCGACCGTGTCGACGACGATCGGTCGATCCAGCTTGATGTCGTCGATGCGGACGCGGCCCAGAGTCACGCGTCCGGTGACATAGGCCGCCGCCTGCGACATCGCCTCGAGCCCGAACACCGTCGGAAGCAGCGCCGATCCTTTCCAGACATGGTCGAGGACAAAAGGATCTGCCGAGGTGGACAACGTCGTCCGGGTAACCAGTTCTACCTGCGGCTCGAAGGTCACCACTTGGTCGATGTACCGCGACACCGCCGGCAGAGCCGGTGCTGCCGGCGCCCAGGTGTCCAGACCGCCGAGTCGACTGGTCACGACGATACGACTCGCCTCGGGTCCGCTGTCGACCAGGCGAAGGAAATGATCCACTCCCGCAGCCGTGGAAATCGGCATGACACCCATCTTCGCGAGGTGGTTGACACTGCCCATGCGGGCGCCCATTCCGGTCTCTCCCCACACGCTGTACGCGAGCGAGAACGTCCGAGTCTTCGGGTGCCCGGCGGCATACCGCATCACCATTTCGTCGAGAAGCTCGTTTCCGTATGCATACCAGCTGTTTCCGGGCATACCTGTGAATCCGATGATGGAGGAGAAGCCCACGAACAGCTTCAAGTCGCGATCAGCGAGCGCTTCGACGAAGTTGGCTGCGCCCAGGACCTTAGGTGCAACCTCCTTGAAAGCCGCAGCGCTGTCGACTCTCTCGAACCGCCGCGGAACATTCGCCCCCGCACCGTGGACAAACCCGGTGATCGGCCCAACCTCGACCTCGATCTGGGCGACGACGCCGGCCACCGCCGCAGCATCCGTGACGTTGCAGCGATAGTAGTGAGGCCTCAAACCGGCAGACGTGAAGTCCGCAAGAGTGGAAGCGATTTCGTCACCCGCTTGTCGCTGAGAGCTTCCGATCAGCACTAGTTCGGCGCCTGTCTTTCGGCCGAGAGCCAGAGCGCATTGCGCCATGATGCCTTTCGCGCCACCGGTCACGACCACTACATCCGAACTTCCCAACCCGCTCTCGCGGACGGTGTAGTCGCTCGAGGCGAGAACCCGCGGTTGCAGTGCCGTGCGTCCCATCTCGGTGTCGTAAGTCGCGAACACATAGGATGCAACCGAATCCAACTCGGAGACGACGGTGGTTGCCACCACCGCGTCCGCAGTCGAGCCGTCGAATCCTATGACGCGGACATCCAGTTCGGGGCGCTCGTGATGCACCGAAGCGGCAAAAGCCGCCGCACTCGGTACCGGCGCCGGATTGCCCAACTCGACATCGGTGAACTGAATCACTGCCAATGTGGTTCGTGCGCCTGCACTTTGCTGTGCCGGAACCATCTTGTGCATGTGTTCGATCCCACTGCGCAAGCCGATTTCGGTGACGGAATCATCGGTCATGCGTGGCATTACGGCAACCACGTGCTGCGCATTCGCAGGAGCGCCGTCGGAGAATGTGCGAATGTCGACCTGAGCACCACGCCCTCGTAGTTCGGATTCCAACCTTCCGACCAAACCGGCGTCGTCACCGATGACGACAAACGTCGTGTCCGTGAGGTCTCGGACTCCGTGCAACGCTGTCTCGCTCCGAACCTTTTCCAGAGTGTAATCGCGAACCCAGGTGAAGCTGTCGGCTGATATACCCTTTGCCTTCATCGGCAGCGCCCGCGCAACCGGCTGCTGCTGCCCCGACTTCTCTTTCGCGGATCGATCGAGCACTTCGATCAGTTCACCCAGGCTGACGTTGACGAGTTCGGCCGGATCCAGATCACCCTGAACACCCAATCGCGTTGCCACAGTTGCTATCGCATCGGCAGCCTTGATCGAGTCCATGTTCAGGTCGTCGAGCAGGTGGAGATCCACATCGAGAGACTCCACCGGAAATCCGGTGTCCTCCGCGATTACCTCGAGCAGTATTCGCGACACGTCCGACTGCACCGAACTCGCTGCTGGAACGGCAGAACCGGAATTCGGTGATGCCGCAAGGATCAGCGATGCTGCTTCTCCGATGGTGGCGTTGGCCAACTCGGCAGGGTCGAGGTCGACAACCTCGAACTGATGCGCAACCTTCGAAATAGCCTCTGCCGCACTGATCGAGTCGAGATTCAGATCATCGAGCAGACGCAGATCCGTCGTGATCGACTCGGCGGGGAATCCCGTCGTATCGGCGAGGATCCTGATCAGCTCACTTTCCACGGACCCAGCGCCCGCGACAGCCGGCTCTTCGACTACCGGAGCCGAAACCGGCGAAGGAGCTTTCGCTGCCACGGATTCGTGGCCGTTGGTGACTGCCCGCGAAGTCGGAGCAGATGGAGAAGACGGAGAAGTCGCTCCACTGCCTACATCAGCACGAATCACGTCGACGAGGAAGGTCCCGCGTCGGCTCAGGTAATCGGCCAGCGCCGCAGCCGGATCCCCGCCGGACGTACCAAGTACGAGCGGTTCGGGAGCAGAGGTAACCGTCAGCTTCGCCTCGGCCAGGTTCTCGATGAACACCTTCTGATCGGCAGGAACGAATTCGCGCACGAACCGGCCGTCGAAAAGTTCGTTCCATCGGACCTGAGCGCCGTGTACGTACATCGCGGCCAGTGCGACATTGAAGTCCTCGTCGCGTCCGGACTTGGACGCAACGGGGAAGCAGCGCACGCCGTCGGTCCCATTGATCGCTTTGGTGAGCCCGGTCAGCACACGGCCGGGACCGACCTCGACGAGCAGGTCCACGTCCTGCGAGATTCCACTTACCGTCTTGACCCAGTCGACCGGTGAGACAACCTGTTTGGTGACCAATTCGCGAAGTGCCAGTGGCGTCTGTACGCGTTTCCCTTCGACGCAGGAATACACGGGGCAAGTCAGCGAATCGACTTGCTCGTCAACGGGCGCAGTGGACTTCAGCTCCCGCTCGGCCTCGTTCATCATCTCGGAGTGGAAAGCATTCGACACGGCAAGCGCCTGAGCCGACACTCCGCGCGTCTTCGCGATGGCAACCACATCGTCGACCGCGTCTTTGGTGCCCGAAACCACTGTCTGTGTAGGCGTATTCAGATTCGCGACGGTCGCGTAACCCTTTGTTTCCGCGATGATCGCCTCAGCCGTCGATCGGTCGCAGGTCAGGCTCGCCATCGCGCCGTTTCCACCACCACTGACAGCCATGGCCGCACCCTTCGCCGCAGCCAAGGTGATCAGCGTCTTCTGGTCGTAAGCTCCTGCCGCGTAGAGCGCGGTCAACTCGCCGAGACTGTGGCCGGCGACAGCACTGGGTGTGACACCCAATCGGCGGAGGTGCTCGAACCAGAGCAGCGAAGCCAAAGCGACGGCAGGCTGGGTGAACTGCGTCTGGGCGAGATCCCGCTTCCACTTCGCCAATTCCGCAGCGTCAGCGCTCTTGACCGGGTTCCGCAGAATTCGAGGCGTGATCGCCTCCGCTCCAACTCCCTCCAACCAGCCGTCCGCCTCGGTCGCCAGTTCGCGTGCCCACTCGAAGCGCTCGATCAGCACGCGCGCCATCTCTAGTTGTTGGGATCCCTGTCCCGGGAACAGGAATCCGATGTCGTGGTGGACGGCGTTCGAGATCGAGATCTCGTTGCTCACGACCTTCACCTGACCGGATGCAGGAGCGGAGTTCTCGCAGATCACGGCAAGCTGACGCATGCGTTCGGCCAACTGCGCGGGACGTCCGGCCACCACTGCGGCACGGAAGGGCGCGGTCGGCGAGATCACTCGAGAGAGTTTCGCCGAAAAGTCCAGCAGCTCGGCAACACTCAACGGAACCGCCAGATCTGCAACATCCCGCGCTCGGGTCGCCAAGTCCACCGCGGAATCTGCAGAAAGTACGAAAACCTCGGTGTCCTGATACGACGCCATCATCGTGCGGACGTCTTGCGAGGGTGTCAGCTTGCTGGATGGTGCATCAGCCGATTCGATCGCGACGTGGCAGTTGATACCGCCGAAACCCATGGCTTGCGCACCGGCACGCATCTTCTCGGACGGATCTCTGATCTCACCGTTGACGAGCGGAAAGAGTGCCGGCGCTTCGGTTCCGAACGCCGGGTTCGG
Organism: Rhodococcus sp. T9N; assembly: GCF_024436645.1. Lineage (NCBI taxonomy): Bacteria > Bacillati > Actinomycetota > Actinomycetes > Mycobacteriales > Nocardiaceae > Rhodococcus > Rhodococcus sp. T9N. Next base: position 150,983 of record NZ_JAMSKS010000007.1, read on the forward strand.
GTCGGTGCAACCGGCGAGCGGCGGAAGGATTCGTTGATTGACGGCCATGGTCGCCTTGATCAGCGCAAGGATGCCCGACGCCGCCTTCGTGTGCCCGATCAACGACTTCAGTGACGTCATGCCGATGCTACGAGCCTCGACGGGCCCGTCCGTCTGAGCGGCCTGCTGGACGCCGGCCAGTTCGACGGGGTCTCCGACGGGAGTACCAGTTCCGTGTCCTTCGACGAAGGCAACCTCGCTGGCCGCGAATCCCGCTCGCGAGTATGCGCGACGGATCATCTCGGCCTGAGTTTCGGCGCGGGGCTTGGTGATTCCACCCTTGCCATCGGTGGAGATGCCCCAGCCGCGAATCGTCGCGTACACGTAGTCGCCGTCCGCCCTGGCGTCCTCGAGTCGTTTCAAGGCCACGAATCCGCAACCTTCACCCGGGATGAATCCGCTTCGGCTTGCGTCGTACACGTTCATGTCGCCACGGGTCAGTGCACCCAAACGGGCGAATCCCACCAGTTCCAAAGGATCCAAGCTGACGTCGACTCCCCCTGCCAAGACGAAGTCGGCCGCGCCGGACGCCAGCTTTTCGGCTGCAGTCGCCACCGCGAGCATTCCGGACGCGCACGCACCGTCCACGACGTACCCGCCGCCGTTGAAGTCGAGATAATTGCAGATCCGGCCGGCAATCGTATTCGACAACATGCCGGCGAGAGTGTCTTCACTCGGCTCCACCAATGGGCCCTTGTAGACCTCTTCCATCGTCTCGGCGAGAGCATCGGCGACGGAACTGTCCAACTGGCGCGCTTCGGCTGCCACAGCGAGTGCGCGCTTGACGTAAGGCCAACGCAAACGCATCGACCACATCCGGGATTCTTCACCGGTGAGGGAGTTGCCGACGATTGCGGCGCTGCGTCCAGTGGGTACCGATCCTCGGCTGTAGCCCGCGTCGGTCAAAGCCCCGAGTGCTGTTTCCAGAGCCAACCAGTGTGTGAGATCTGTCGACTTGAAGGTCCGCTCCGGTATCCGGCGACCGACCCAGTCGAATTCGAAACCATCCATGAACGCGCCGCGATCGGCGTATGTCTTGTCGACGTCGTCAGGGCTCGCGCTCCAGTAGTCGTCGAGGGACATCCGTGACTCCGGAAACTTTCGGAATTGCATCCGACGCGCGAGGACGTTCTCCCAAAATCCTTGCAGATCATGTGCACCGGGGGACCACATGCTCATCCCGACTATCGCAATCGCAGGATTAGTTGAATCTTCAGTCATCTTACACTTCCTATTTTCGCGCGCATCCACGGGAGACTCAATCGACCGAAGACTAACCACGCCCTCATCGGTGTGTAAAACGCAGATTCACCTCAAGGCATAAACAAATAACAAAGGTCGTTCGGCGCAATGAACGTGTTTCAGCAATTTGACAGCAATCGAGAGTTAGCTGTAACTCGGAGTTACTTATTTGCTTCGTAACCGGTCATGCTCCTGCTTGAACATCCGTACCGGATCCCGGTTTCACGGCCGCCATTTTCTCGCGATCGGCAAATATTCAGTTGAATATGCACCGAAATGCCGCAATGCCGAATATGTGGCCAATTCGCCGAATGTCCCAAATTGGTCGATCCCCCGCAAATCAAACATCCGACAACTATCAATCTGAACATTCGTGACACACCGAAATTTAACAGCAGCACTCGAATGCCCATCAGACAACGAGAAATTCCAGATATTCTTCGGCGACCATCGTCCGAATCGACGTTTCGTTACACCGGAACTGAGCGAACGAATGTGCCAGCAAACCAGCCACATACAATTCAGCTTTGCGAGGCCGAGCCGGCGCGCTTTCGAGACGCGCGCGCACAAAGGGAACGGCACTTATAACAATTCGATCACACAGTGGTGCAGCTGGATTCCGACAGCTGTTTCACGCACACGGACCGACTCGGCAACTCAGCTTTCGAGGCGGCGAGCTCCGAGGACGTCCTTGAGGAGTTCCTTTGCAACATCCTCGGGATCACGTCTGGCAGTCGGATCAGCGGGCTCAGCCGCCTCCGCAAACATCTCGTCCTCGTCCTCCGGCGTTGCAGGCGGAGGAGTTGCCTCGTAGTCGACCTCAGGAGCAGGGGCCGGTCCAGGGTCTTCCGGATAGTCGGGGGCCTCGGGCGGCGGAATGTCGTCCGAATCTCCGCGCTGGGGCTGCGGGGCCTTGGGCTGCTGCGCTGCGCGCTCCTGACTGGGGCGAGAGAAGCGGGGCGCAGCGGCAGGGCGGCTCGGAGCTTCCGTCGCCTTGGTTGCGCTCGATACTGTCGGCGCTGTAGGCGCACCTTCTTGATACTCGACCTGCCAAGTGCCACCGAACATTTCGGCAAGGACCTCGCAAATGACCGCCGCGTTGTGCGGTTGCGTCACACGAGCACCCAGGACCGGTGAGCCGTGAGCGATGACAACGACATGTCCACGCACGTCGTGAACCGTCGCAGCGGACAGCATGGCCGGAAGAACCTTGTTTCGTTCACCGACCTTGTTGCGCAAGGTGTTCCACGATTCACGGAGAGTCTCGACTGTGGGGCCTGCCGAGACCGGCGCAGCTTCGGCAACCGCCGGCTCGTCGAACTCGGGCTCGGGCTCGTAGTCGGGTTCCGGCTTGGCAAGCCCGATCAGCTCTTCCGCCTTGACAGGAGCAGTAACCGGTGGTTCAACCACAGGAGCTTCAACTATTGGAGCTTCGGCAACCGGAGCTTCAACCACCGGAGCTTCGGCAACCGGCGGTTCCACGATCTCGACAGTGGGAGTCTCGACGACGGGAACTGCCGCTACCGGAGGTTCGACGACAGGAGCCTCCACAACCGGCGGCGCCGCAGCTGGAGCAGGCGCGGCTGGTTCCGGCCGTGCCTCAGGCTCGGCCTTGCGTTGAGAGGGCCGTTGGAACTTGGAAGCAATCTCCGGTTCGAGCGGCGGCACGGTGGGTGCCGGCGTTGCTGCCGCGCGAGGAGCAGCCGCGACTCCGGCAGCCGGAATACCTTGTTCCAGGCGCTCCAGCCGCTGCAATACAGCTGACTCGGTGTCGGAGGCCGACGGCAGCAGCATTCGCGCGCACATCACTTCGAGCAGCAGCCGCGGCGCCGTCGCACCACGCATTTCGCTGAGTCCGGCATGGACAGTCTCGGCGAAGCGGGTGAGCGTGGCCGGGCCGACTCGTTGAATCTGCTCACGCATCGTGACCAGCTCCGCTTCCGGAGCGTCGACCAATCCTCGTTCGCTGGCGTCGGAAACAGCCTGCATCAAGATGAGATCACGCAGGCGCTCGAGAAGATCGAGCGCGAATCGGCGTGGATCGTGACCGGCGTCCATCACGCGATCGACAGTGCCGAACAACGCGGCCCCGTCACTGGCAGACAGGGCGTCTACTGCTTCGTCGATGAGCGCGACGTCGGTGACTCCGAGAAGAGAGAGCGCGCGCGGATACGTGACACCTTCTTCTCCTGCGCCCGCGAGCAGCTGATCGAGGACACTCAACGAGTCACGAGGGGAACCGCCGCCGGCCTTGATGACCAGTGGATACACCGCAGGCTCGACCGGTACGCCCTCCTGGGCGCAGATCTTTTCCAGGAGTCCGCGCATGGTCGACGGCGCCAACAGGCGGAACGGGTAATGGTGTGTACGCGAACGGATGGTCGGGAGAACCTTTTCCGGTTCCGTCGTCGCAAAGATGAAGATGAGGTGTTCCGGCGGCTCTTCGACGATCTTGAGCAACGCATTGAAACCCGCCGCCGTCACCATATGTGCCTCGTCGATGATGAAGACGCGGTAGCGAGAAGCAGCGGGTGCGTGGAACGCCTTGTCTCGGAGTTCTCGGGTGTCGTCGACGCCACCGTGACTTGCGGCGTCGAGTTCCGTCACATCCAGGTTGCCTGTGCCGCCCGGGCCCAGCGAAACGCACGAGTCGCACACGTCGCACGGCGTCGACGTCGGTCCCTGCTCACAGTTCAGTGAACGCGCCAGGATTCGCGCCGACGACGTCTTTCCGCAGCCGCGCGGGCCGGAAAACAGGTAGGCATGGTTGATGCGTCCGGTGTCGAGGGCCGTGCTGAGCGGTGCGGTGACATGCTCCTGCCCCACCACCTCGGCGAAGGACGCGGGTCGATACTTCCGGTACAGGGCCACGCGCAAAGACTACCGGCGACCCACGACAGGTGGTCCGGTGCGGGTGCAACGCCGACTTCTCCCGAAACATGTTCGCAACACAATCGCAGTGCGGAGGAAACCGCACGCACTCATCGTGGGTTCCGTGCACGCGGGCTGGTCCGCGTGCGTGAGGAGAAAACTGTGCCCGCCACCATCGATGCCGGAGCAACTGCCTGGTTGCTCGTCAGTACTGCACTCGTACTTCTGATGACGCCAGGACTCGCACTGTTCTACGGCGGCATGGTCCGCTCGACGGGCGTACTCAACATGATCATGATGAGTTTCGTCTCGATCGCACTCGTCACGGTTGCGTGGTTGTTCGTGGGCTACAGCCTCGTGTTCGGCGACGATCACGGTGGCATCATCGGCGGACTCGAGCACATCGGCATGGCGGGCATCGACCCGTCGACGGTGCACGGGAATGTCCCGGAAGTGTTGTTCGCAACCTTCCAATTGACGTTCGCAATTCTTACTGCAGCGCTCATCAGTGGTGCGATCGCCGACCGCGCGAAGTTCTCCGCCTGGATGATCTTCGTCCCCATCTGGTCCTTGCTCGTCTATGTCCCCGTCGCTCACTGGGTGTGGAATCCGCAGGGATGGCTCGCCCAGATGGGCGCACTCGACTACGCCGGTGGCCTCGTGGTCGAAATCGTGTCCGGAGCGTCGGGTCTGGCATTGGCACTGGTCCTCGGCCAGCGGATGGGTTTCAAGGCCGAGTCGATGCGTCCGCACAATCTGCCGTTCGTCCTGCTCGGCGTAGGCCTGCTCTGGTTCGGTTGGTTCGGATTCAACGCCGGCTCGGCCCTTGCGGCCGACGGTATGGCCTCGCAGATCTTCCTCAACACACTCGTCGCCGGTTGCACCGGACTACTCGGCTGGCTGTTCGTCGAGCAGAATCGTGACGGACACCCCACGACGTTCGGCGCAGCTTCGGGCGTCGTCGCCGGTCTGGTCGCGATCACCCCGTCGTGCGGAACGGTGAACATGTTCGGTGCGCTCGTCATCGGTCTGATCGCCGGCATCGTCTGCTCGTACGCCGTGGGATGGAAGCACAAGCTCGGCTACGACGACTCCCTCGACGTCGTCGGCGTGCACCTCGTCGGCGGAATCGTCGGCTCGTTGCTGATCGGACTCCTCGCGACGGCCGTGATGACGGGCGGTCCGGAAGGTTTGTTCTTCGGCGGTGGATTCGCGCAGTTGGGCAAGCAGTTCGTCGGCGTCGTCGTGGTCGCGCTCTATGCCTTCGGTGTGACCTACGGTCTCGGAAAGCTCATCGACAAGACCTTCGGCTTCCGCATTTCGCGTGAAGACGAGGCCCGCGGAATCGACGTTGCCCTGCACGCGGAGTCGGCCTACGAGCACGGAGTACTCGGCCACGGTCCGATCGGCGGACAGAACCCGAGCCCGTTCCTCCAGCGTCAGCGTGAGGAACGGGAGAACCGCGAGCGGGACTGACCGCCCTCACCGGTTCGCGATTTCCTCCATCAGGATCGGAACGCCGACATTGCAGGAATGAATCCCGACGACGGTGGTCAGTTTCAGCACCTCGAGAATCTCCTTCGGGGTCACTCCCATGTCGAGCGCGGCGCGAATATGGCGTCGTACGCCGGGTGCGTACATGTGTGTGCTCACCGCATCGACGGCTATGCACAGCAACTGGATCACCTGAGGTGACAGCACCCCACTGTTCCAGGGCTGCATTGCTGTCTTCATGTACAGCTCGGTCCACTCGGGATCCAGCTCCGAAAGGCCGTCCCACAACGGATTCCAGCCACCCGAATCCTTCATGGCCTGGGTGACGGGAAATGCTTCATTTGCTCGAACGTCAGTCATCGATCTCCTCAGACCATCGAAAATGCTTGATTCAGTTCACGTTTGAGAATCTTTCCGGTTGCCGTCATCGGCAGCGACGGCACGAACTCGATGCGACGCGGATATTTGTAGGCGGCCATCTGTTCCCGCGACCATTCCACGAGATCCGATTCGGAGATCTCTTCACTCGGCTCTCGGATCACGAACGCGACAACTTCTTCGCCGAGGCTCGAGTCCGGCACCCCGACGACGGCGACGAGTGAGACGGCTGGGTGAGTGAGCAGAACCTCTTCGATTTCGCGTGGGTAGACGTTGAATCCGCCCCGCACGATCATGTCCTTCGCGCGATCGACGATGTAGTAATTTCCGTCGGTATCGACCCGTGCCAAATCCCCGGTGCGAAACCAACCGTCGCGCATGGCTTCCGCCGTCGCCTCTGGTCGGTTGAAATAGCCCTTCATGACGTTGTGCCCGCGAATGGCCAACTCACCCACTTCATCGGGGCCGGCGATCGTGTGCCAAGAGTCGTCGACAAGCCGCGCTTCGACGCCCCAGATCGGCACGCCGATCGAACCGGGCCGGGGGTCGCTCTCCGGGTCACTGAACAAGGCCAGCGGAGAGGTCTCGGACAACCCGTACCCTTCGAGGATCTGAACACCGAAGCGTTCCCTGAACTGTGTCAAGATTTCGACGGGAAGCGCTGCACCACCGGAGATCGCGCACCGCATGTTCTGTGCGACGGTCTCGATATCCACCCCGGATTTCACTACCTCCTCCAGCACGCCGAGCAGTCCCCAATACATGGTCGGGACGCCCGCGAAGACCGAGATCTTTTCGCGTTCCATGATCTCGAGTGCCGCGGTCGCATCGAAGCGCGGCATCAACACCAAGGTGGCACCGACGCAGATTCCCGCATTCATGGTCACTGTCTGGCCGAACGAGTGGAACAACGGCAAAGTCAGGAGATAACGCTCATGCATGGACGGAACGCTCTCGAACAACCGGTTGGTCGACAGTGCATTCAAGACCATGTTGCAGTGAGTGAGTTCAGCGCCCTTGGGCTTTCCGGTCGTGCCGCTGGTGTAGAGAATGACCGCGGTGTCCGTCGGTTCACGAACAACCGCGGCTGCAGGCGTTTCCGTGCCGGACACGGATGCCAGTGCTTCGCCTAGAGTCTCGACTCCGAGGCTCGACGACGGTGCACCCGACTCGGCGCTGATCACGATCAGGGCCGAACAGGTCTCGCTCTGCTCGAACCCGGCGATGGCGTACTCAGCGATCGGCAATTCGGGACTTCCCTCGAAACAGAAGTACAGCTTTGCTTCCGAATCAGCCAGGTGATAGGCGATTTCGCGCCCTTTGAGCAGAATGTTCAGAGGAACGACGACGCCGCCGGCCTTGAGAATGCCGTAGTAGACGATCGGGAACTCGAGAACGTTCGGGCAGGACAACGCCACCTTGTCACCTGGCTCGACACCCCGCGAGACGAGCACATGGGCGATGCGATTCGCGTAGGCGTCGAACTGCGCATACGTCAGCCTCGCTTCCCCGAGAACCAGCGCATCCCGTTCCGGGTACCGCCGGGCCGAGTCTTCCAGCAGAGCAGCAAGATCAAGCATGACTGTGTTCCTCCTGCGCATCGGAATCCGTGGCATGAGACGAGGCAGCGCGCGACACCGACTCGAGCAGTTCCCGCACCAACGATTCCGCCCGCGGCCAATACCCGTATCCGGACGCCGGATTGAGATGTCCGACCTCACCCAGATCCAGCAACCGACTCCCCCATCCTTCAGCCAGACCCACAACTCGGCGATACCCGGCGAGCGGATCGTTCCGACTCGCCGCGACCGTGCTTGGAAACGGCAGACGCTGACGCGGTATCGGTAGCCACCCGTGACGGTCGAGATCTTCGAGAGACGGATAGGACTCGGGCAGCGGAAGTTCGAGATCCGCCGGCGTGACCAGAAGTGCGCCCGCAACCTCTCGATGATGCGCTCTCGCCCAGTGAGCAACTGTCATGACTCCGGCGCTGTGCCCGACCAGGACCACCGGCCCGCAGACACTTGTCAGCACCTCGTTCAATGCCGCAACCCGCGCATCGCGGCTGAGCTTGTCGGTCTCGAGGGGAGGAACCGTCAGAACGTTGTCGAGCCTGCGCGCGAGGTGAGTCTGCCAATGATCTTCGACATGATCCCGCAGACCGGGAACCATTACTACCGTAGTTGATTCATTCATCATGAGCTCCGAACGTCTGTTACTTCAGTGGCGCCGGGGATCTCGGGCCGATTCTGCAACGTCGCCAGCCGCCTCATCCCGGCGGGATAGGCACGCTTGCCGGCTACCAACGCGAGGGCCGCGACGACATAGACGAAGGGCGAAAGCTGTAGAGCGCCGAGAAGACCCAGGTGATCGGCGAGGATGCCGACAACGAAGGGACCGAGCGCCAGCCCGAGAAGGTTGTTGGCGACGGTGAGCGTTCCCATGGCCGACGCTCGAATCGAGTGATGGGTAAGGTTCGCGACCATCGCTGCCGTCGGCCCCGACGAACCGGCGGAGAAGAATGCACCGATACCGAGCAACACGAGTTGTGCTGTCCCCGTGCCCAACCGGAGCCCGATGCTCAGCGTCACCAACGAGATGGCGCAGTAGACGATGGCGGTGGTCCATTTTCGCGCCGAATCGTCGCGGCTGAATCTATCTGTGATGAAACCGCAGACCACCATCCCGCTTCCGACCAGGAGGACGAACACGGAAGCCGTGACGCCGGCCTTGTCCGGGGCCAGATCGTAGTAACGATTGAAGAAGCTCGGCAACCACGCCAGAAGTACTGCGGCGGTGAACATCTGGAGACCACCACCGATGTAGGCGAACAACACGGCTGGATTGGTGAACAGCGAGGACACCGGCGCACGAAAACCGTCGTGTCTCACCGCTTCCCCGGCGGCATCCGGCGCGGCCTCGACGGCGTAAGCGGTGAGCTTCTTCTCGGTGACGAGGGCACGGAAGAGCGCGACCAGAATCAGACCGAAGATTGCCATGGCGGCAAAAGACCACCGCCAACTGAACTGGACTGCGATGAACCCACCGATTGCCACACCGATGACCGAACCGAACGATCCACCGGCCATGAAGGCACCTGCAAGAGCTGCGTGCACGCGGGGCGCAAACACACTGAGGACCACGGCGATACCCACGCTGCCGTACGCCGCTTCACCGACACCGACCAGGAACCGGGCGCCCAACATCTGTTCGTAGGTCTGAGCGATTGCGCACAGCAACGTCGCGACACTCCACAACACCGCCATCAAGATCAAGCTCTTGACGCGGCCCCAGCGGTCCGCGAGCAGCGACAACGGGAACGTCAACAGCCCGACCATCAATGCCACCACGCTGCTCAGGGAGGCGAGGTGCGAATCGGAGAGATCCCAGTCCGCTTTCAGGATCGGGAAGACTGCACTGAGCACCTGCCTCGACATGTAGTCCGAGAGCAGAAGACCGAAAGCCAGGGCGAAAACGATCCACGGGTATAACTTTCGTCGTCCGCCGATTCCGAGCGCGGTGTCCACACGTGGCGTGGCGGGAGCTTGCAGTCCCATGACTCTCCTAGGAAGTACTCGAGGTAGACGGGGGGATTCGGGGGTACGAACCGTCGCGGTTCGTACCCCCGGAACTGTTGTACGAGAGGGTGTGAACTCAGGCGTGCTGCGTGAATCCCAGCTGGCCGATCCGGCGGTTGGGCGCGTAACCCAGCTTCGCCAACGTCTCGTCGGTGTCGGCATACGTCTCGCCGATCCGGTAGATGTCCCGAGCTTCCTTCGCGGTAGCCACCTCGCGGCCCAATTCGCCTGCAATGCGCACCAACTGCTCGATCTGCTGCACCGACGTCATCTTCTCGCCCTTGCGGCCCCAGATGGTGTCCTCGTTGCCGCAGCGAGCGTGCAAGCCCATCGCGATGGCCATCGTGTTCACCGGCAGGACGCTACGCATCAGCGTTTCCAGCGTCAGGCACGCACCGTCGGGAACACGCTGGACGAAGTTCATCATGTTGTACGGGTTGGGTCCGTCGAAGCCGCCGCCGATTGCGACCCACGTGAGGTTGACCGGACCCGTGTAGATGCCGCGTCGGATCAACCGCTCCACCGTTTCGAGCTGCGGAATACTGGACAACTGGAAATGCGGCTGGATTCCGGCGGCCTGCAACCGGCGCAGGTGCTCTGCCACCCACTCCGGACCGGCGGGCACAGTCATTTCCCGATACGTATCGGCCAATTCCGGACGCTGCATCGACGTACCCGCGATGTCGTCGTCGGTCATCAGTTCCATGATGTTCATCTGGCTGGTATTGATCGCGATCGTCACCTGATCGGGAGCCGGCTCCAATTCCGCCAGCATGTGACGCACGTCGTCGGACAACCACTTCGCATCGGCACCTTCCCCCTCCGGGGCAAACGAAATCGACCCGCCGACCTGCAGAATCATCTCGGGAACGGCCTCACGCAAGCGACCGAGAAGCTCGTTGAACTTCGACAGACGCTTCGAGCCCTTGCCGTCGAGTTCACGCACGTGGATGTGGAGAACTGTGGCACCGGCGTTGAAACAGTCGACGGCTTGCTGGACGTGCTCGTCCATCGACAGAGGGAGGTCTTCTGCAAAATCGTCCGGCTCCCACTCCGGTCCGTAGGGAGCAACGGTGATGACAAGCTTGTCCTGGGTTTCGGGGAACAGTGAATCGTCGTGGAAATGCATAGCGTGACTCCGATCGAGTGAATGAATTTATCTTCGGGGCTGGGAAGAGAGATCAGAACGGTGCGTCGCCGATGATTCCGGCGCGCTCCATCTTTCGAACCGCGGGCCAGTAGTCCTGCACCGCGTAATGCTGTGTCGATCGGTTGTCCCAGATCGCGACGCTGTTTTCGGTCCAACGCCACCGAACCTGGTACTCGGGAATCTGAGCCTGGCTCGCCAGGTAAGTGAGCAGATTCCCGGCGCCGGGGGCGTAATCGATTCCATAGCGGACGTTCTCGGGCGTGTGATAGTTCACGAGGTGTGTGGCGAACGAATTGACGAAGAGAATCTTCTCGCCGGTCTCCGGATGTGTTCGTACCACGGGATGTTCGGCGTCGGGAAAGCGTTCCTTCAGCTGGTGCCGCTGTTCGATCGGCATCCGAGCGCCGAAGGTCGACTCGATACTGTGCCTGGCACGCAGATCCTTGATCTGCTCCTTGACCCGCGCCGGCAGATTTTCGTAGGCGAGTGCCATGTTCACCCAAATCGTGTCGCCGCCGACAGGAGGTGTTTCCACACAACGCAATACACATCCCATGGGCGGGTTAACGCGCCAGGTGGCGTCGCAGTGATATGCATTCTCGAAATGCTCCGGCGGGCTGTCCAGATCCTTGTAGATGCGGACCAGGCCCGGGTGGTCGGGGTCGCTGCCCAGAGCCGGATGATCCTCGAGTTCACCGAATCGCTGGGCAAGTTCTACGTGCTCGGCTTTGGAGAAGGTCTGGTCGCGAAAGAACAGAACCTTGTGTTCGAGCAACAATGCCTTGATTTCGGCGAAGAGTGCATCATCTCGCGCGACCTCGCCGAGATCCACCCCGGACAACTCTGCCCCGATCGAACAGGTCAATTTCTCGACGCGGATCGTATTCCTCGACGAGGGAAGGTTTTCTGTGAGCGTTGCGGTGTTGGTCATGACAATTCCTCTGGGAAGTGCTGTTTCGGTTCAGACGGAGAAGACGGAGGAACCGATACTGCGACCGGACTCCATGTCGTGGTGCGCACGCACCGCATCTTCGAGGGGGTACCGCTGGTTGATCTCGATCTTGATTCGCCCGGACTCGACGTGTGAGAACAGTTCGCCCGCCAGTTCGGCACGTTCTTCGGGATCCGCGATGTAATCGGCGAGAGCCGGACGTGTGAGGAAGAGTGATCCCTTGACTGCCAACTGCATTGCCTGAATCGGCGGAGTCGGTCCGGACGCCGTTCCGAAGCACACCAGCAGCCCCCGCCTGGCAAGGCAATCGAGAGAGATGTCGAACGTGGATTGCCCGATACTGTCGTAGACAACCGGCACGCCGACGCCCCCGGTGATCTCCTTGACACGCGCGACGACGTCCTCGCGGGTGTAGATGACGACTTCATCGCAACCGTGAGCTCGGGCAACGCTCGCCTTCTCGTCGCTCGACACCGTTCCGATCACTTTGATTCCCAACAGTTTTGCCCACTGGGTGAAGATCAGTCCAACCCCGCCCGCCGCAGCATGTAGCAACACGGTGTCTCCCGCTTTCAACGGGTAGATGCGACGCAGAAGGTAGGCGGCAGTCAGTCCTCGCATGGTCATGGCGGCCGCGGTGTCGAAGGCGATGCCGTCGGGTAGCGCGATCAGGTCGGACGACGCCATGATCCGCTCGGTGGCGTACGCACCCAGCGGACTGCCGGTGTAGGTCACACGGTCCCCCACTGCAAAATCGACTACTCCCTCGCCGATCTCTTCGACCACACCGGCGCCCTCGACGCCCATCCCGGCAGGCAATTGCGCAGGATAGAGGCCACTTCGAAAGTAGGTGTCGGCGAAGTTCAACCCCACCGCTTCATGACGAACCCGAACCTCTCCGGCGCCCGGTCGTCCTACCTCGATCTCTTCCCAACGCATGACGGACGGTGTGCCGATCTCGTGGAACCGAATGGCGTTTGCCATCAATGCTCTCCAATTCTGTGGGCGGGCTCGACTCGATTACGGTCGAGCTGTATTCGTACGCAACAACTTCCAGAAGTCGGTGCTCGGCTTCGTGGTCGTGCCGAACTGATGTGAACAAAACTATGTGAGATCCGGCTCACATGCTTAACTTGACGAGACACACAACACAACATTTCGGGACATCGAGTAAAGGGGGCCCTATGAAGCCACTCGCCCGCTACGCGTCACTGAACCGATACGTCGACCTGTGCCGAACAGTGGATGTGGACGCTGTGGCCCTCATGAGAAGTGTCGGCCTGAGCCCGGCAAGCCTGGCGAACCCCGACCAATGGGTACCGGCCGCCTCCATCGCATCGCTCCTGGAGCGATCGGCAGCGGAGTCCGGACACGAAGACTTCGGGCTTCTACTCGCCGGCCTGCGTCGACTGTCCAATCTCGGCCCCCTCAGCTTGGTCATCAGGGAAGAACCAGACGTCAGGAGCGCACTCGACGTATTGATGCGATACGAGCACACGTACAACGAGTCATTACGCATTCGATTGAACGAGGTCAACGGACTCGCCACCCTGCGAATCTCGCTCGAGGTCGGCGAACCGGTCGACACCAGACAGAGCGTCGAACTCGCAGTCGGCGCGACACTGCAGATCCTGCGGAGTTTCCTGGGTTCTCGATGGCAACCGGTCAGCGTGGGATTCACGCACAATGCCCCGAAAGACACGAGCACGCATCGGCGAATCCTCGGCGAGACGGTGGAATTCGATCACGAGTTCACCGGTATCGTTTTCTTCGCCGCCGACCTGGATGCGGCTAACCAACTTTCCGACGAGTTACTCCGGCCGTACGCTCGCCAGTTCCTCGACTCGCTTCCCGCCTCGGAAACCTCCGATACCCTCAGCCGCACCAAGGAATTGATCGAAGTTCTGCTTCCGACCGGCCGCTGCTCTGTCGAGCAAGTGGCACGCAGTCTCGGATTCGACCGGCGGACACTGCACCGTCATCTCGCCGAATCCGGAGATACGTTCACGGCCGTTCTCAATTCGGTTCGAAGCTCCCTCGCGGAACGATTTGTCTCCAACCCTCGCTATTCGTTGACCGAAGTGGCTGTGCACCTCGGGTTTTCGACGCAGGGTAGTTTCTCGCGCTGGTTTCGCACTCAGTTCTCGATGAGCCCGAGCGCGTGGCGGACTCAGCGCTCGATCAGCTGACCAGCACGACTCCGACGTAGGCGATCGTTGCCACCCACACAGTGGAAATCGCGGCCAGCACGAATGGCCGGGCGCCAACTCCACGAATGACGCTCAACCGCACCCCCAGCCCGAGTGCGAACATCGCGGCGGCCAACAGCGCCGTCTGCACCGTCTTCGCCAGCCCCAGAAGCTCATCCGGCAAGATGCCCGTGGAGCGCAAGCCCGTACAGCCGATGAACGCCACGACGAAAAACGGAACCAACGGAGGACGCTTGGTGGCGGTGCTGTCGACCATCCTGCGTTGCCGGATGCTCAGAAATGCCATGACCGGCGCCAACATCAACACGCGCGCAAGTTTCACCACGGTCGCGACACCCAACGCGGTGGCGCCGAGAGCGCTGCCGGCAGCCACCACTTGCGCCACTTCGTGGATCGACCCACCGGCCCACATGCCTGCACCGACCTCGTTCATACCGAAAGCGTTGGCCAACAGTGGGATTGTCGGAATCATCAGAGTTCCGAAGATCACCACCAACGCAACAGCGGTGAGCAACTCTTCCTCTCGCGCATTCACCACACCGTCCGCAGCAGCCACGGCGGCAGCGCCACAGATCGAGAAGCCGCAGGCAATCAGAATTCTCTGCGACCAACTCAATCCGAGAAATTTTCCGGCATACATGGTCCCGGCGATACCGAGGAACACAATCGCAACCACAACGGCGATCACTCCCCAGCCCAAACCGACGATGTCGGAGAACATCAATTGCAGCCCGAGCAGAGCGATACCCACCCGAAGTAGCCGTTTCGCCGAGAATGCCAGGCCAGGTTGGAATTTCGCCGGCAAAGAGACGGTATTCGCCAACACCGCACCCGCCACGATCGCAATCAGCAACGGACTCACGGCGGAGGTGAACTGACCGGCTATCAGCGCGACCGTGGCCCCCAAGGCGCACAACGCAACTCCGGGCACCAATGCAGCCACACTGGACCCCCGTCGTACTTCTGACGAAGGGGCGACTGCGGGTTTCTCGGCCACGGACTTCACATCACGGTTCACTCATCCAGCGTCCTTGAGCCACCATCGCTCCGGTAGGGCGATTTCTACCATCACGGCATATCAAATCGATATGAACGTGAAGTTGGGTATAGCCTGTTTGCATGACCAGACGGTGGCCCGACCTCACCACTCTCGAGCTACTCATCGGCATCGATGATCACGGAAGTCTCAGTGCGGCAAGCCGTTCAGCAAACATTGCGCAGCCGAATGCCAGCCGCGCCGTCAAAGCCCTCGAGCGGCAGCTCGGGATGCCACTCATACACCGAAGGTCGACGGGGGCGGCTTTGACTCCGCAGGGGACCGTCATCGTCCACTGGGCGCGCCGCGTCCTCGCCAACTCGAGGCAGCTTCTCGACGTCGCCGAAGGGATGCGGACCGAACGATCCGCGGAATTGACCGTGTGTGCCAGCATGACCGTCGCCGAACATCTGATTCCGGCCTGGCTCGGTATCTTTCGGTCACTACATCCTGGTGTCACCGTCCACCTTCAGGTCTACAACTCGACCCGCGTCCTCGAGGCTGTCGAGGTGGGAATGTGCGACCTCGGATTCGTCGAGTCACCGACCGTTCCGAAGAGCCTGTCCAGCGTCACCGTCGCGCGTGACTCGCTGGTCGTGGTCGTTCATCCGGATCATCCATGGGCGCGTCGACGAAAGCCGCTGACCGTCGCCGAACTGGCAGCGACGCCGCTGCTGGTGCGCGAGCCCGGATCGGGAACCAGAACGACTCTCGACCTGGCGTTACACGAATACGAGCGCGGTGCACCGTTGTTGGAACTGGGTAGTTCGGCCGCGATTCGAACCAGCGTGCTCGGTGGCGTCGGCCCGGCGGTACTGAGCACGCTGGCCGTCGAGGACCAGGTGAAGCAGGGAGAACTTCGGGTGGTAGCCGTCGAAGGCTTGGAACTCGACCGATCCCTGCGCGCAGTGTGGCGTCCCCCGCGTCAGCTCGAGGGTCCCGCAGGAGACCTGATGAAAGTAGTGCGTGCGAGCGGGTCCCGGAAATCCTGAAAGCGGCTTACTTCTTGTCGGCCTTCGCTGCTGCCTTTGCGGCCTTCTTGAACTCGCGGACCTCGAGCAAAGACTGTTCGTCGACCACGTCTGCAATCGAGCGCCTCGAACCTTCGAGCCCGTAGTCGCCGGCCGCTTGGCGCCAACCTTTCGGCTCGACGCCGATCTGTTTTCCGAGCAACGCCAGGAAGATCCGGGCTTTCTGATCCCCGTAACCGGGTAGGGCTTTGAGCCGCTTCAGCACTTCCTTGCCGTCGGGATTTCCCGAAGTCCAGATCGCGCCGGTGTCGCCGTCGTAGTTCTCGACGATGAACTGGCACATGAGCTGGATACGCTCGCCCATCGACTTGGGGAATCGGTGCACAGCCGGAGGCTCGGCACAGACGGCGATGAACTCGTCGGTGTCCATGTCGGCGATACGCCTGACGTCGATACCGCTGAGCCGATCCGCCAGCTTCTTCGGACCGAGGAAGGCCGTTTCCATCGGAACCTGTTGATCGAGAAGCATTCCGATCAACAACGCCAACGGGTCCTCGGCGAGGAGAGCATCAGCTTCGGGGTCACCGACAAGGTTCAGTTGAAGTGCCATGAGTCCGATACTGCCACGTCAGGCGGCAGTTGTGACCGGCGCCGACGCATCCGGGGCCGGAATCTTCCACTTCTTCCAGCCGAACAGAACCACCGTCGAGACCGCGGCAAGCGTGAAGACCCAGAGGTAGACGCCGACGGTCGGAATCCGCAGATACTCGGGCGGCACGAACATGAACAGGCCCATTCCGATGAAGCGATCCGTACCCGGAATGACCGACGGGTCCCACCAGGTGTGAGACCAGTTCAAGACCGGGAGCAGGAAAACGAACGGCGCCACCCACGCCCAGCGCTTCTTCGACACCATCGCGTAGTGCGCGGCGAGGACGACCAGCGGGACGAACCACACCCAGTGATGGCCCCACGAGAACGGCGAGACAGTGGTCGCAGTCAACCCCGTCATGGTGAGGCCGAGCAATTTCTGACCATGGCGGTGAGCGACCCACGCTGCCCCCAGCCCGAGGCACGCGGCGACTGCACTGCACGCGAGAACCAACAGTCGTGACGGAGTCGGTGTGTGGGTTAGTTGAGCGATCAGACCGGACACGGACTGGTTGCTCGGAGCGTCCGTCGGTCCGACGCGTTCGCTGTCGACAAGAGTGCCGGTCCAGTACGTGTACGCATCGTGGTACATGACGATGAAGCCGAGGGCGACGGTCGCTGCAAACGTCACGACTGCAGTCACCAGCGCGCGCCATTGGCGCGTGATGAACAGGTATACCCAGAAGAAGGCCGGAGTCAGCTTCACACCCGCGGCAATGCCGGCTCCGATTCCCCGAAGGCGACTCTTCTCGTCCCGCCCGAGGTCCCACACGATCAAGAGCAGCAGGAAGATGTTGATCTGCCCGAGCCAGAGCGTCGTACGTATCGGTTCCATGAACAGAAAGATCGTCGTCGCCAACGCACTCACGGCGTACGCCTTCACGTCGAGCCGATAACCGAGATACTTCCAGCACAACACGATCACTGCGAACAACGCAGCGATGTTCAAACCCGTCCACACGACAATCGCCTGTTTGAACGAGAGCACCGCCCACACCGTGAACAGCAAAGCCGCAAACGGGGTGTACGTGAACATCATCCCGTCCAGGACTGGCCCGTCGTACAACGGAAGGCCCTGAACCACAACGCTGCCGCCGTGGCGGTAGACGTCGAGATCGAGGAAATTTTCGAAGATGCCCCAGTACCGCGTATTCATCGGCACGGCGAAAAGAACCATCAGCACGGACGCGACTGCCAGAACACCGAGTACAGAGAATCCGAGAACACCGACACGGAGGGTGCGTCGCGGTATGTCAGCTTCGATGACCGACTCTGATTTCGCGGTGTGCGCCTCGAAAGAAGGCCCATCCGAAGCGTTGATCGCGCCCGTCACTACAACCTCCGGGATTTACACCCTATGTCGGGAATTGATGCTCCGAACGGTACAAGACGAGACCGAAAAGTACCGACCGGGCACGCCGCTTCGAGAACTCAGATCTCGGAGAGACGCGATTCGGTGGCTGCGAGCAGGACACACGTAGCCACGCCGTCCATGGCAACTTCGAGTTCAGCCGTGGACGGGAAGCTCGGGGCCAACCGGATGTTCCGGTCATCCGGATCCGTGCTGTACGGGAAAGCCGACCCGGCAGCGGTGAGCGCGATACCCGCGTTCTTCGCCAGTTCGATGACCCGCTTGGCCGTGCCGTCGACCACGTCGAGGCTGATGAAGTATCCGCCCTTCGGCTCGGTCCAAGACGCGACCTTCGATGCACCGAGACGATCCTCGAGGATCCGCAGTACGAGCTCGAACTTGGGCGCGAGGAACGCGCGATGCTTCTCCATGTGCGCACGAACGCCGTCGGCATTGCCGAAGAAACGCAGGTGGCGAAGCTGATTGACCTTGTCCGGTCCGATGCTCTTCTTGCCCAGGAACTTCTGGTACCAGGCAAGGTTTTCCGCCGAGCTACCGAAGAAGCTCACACCAGCGCCGGCGAAAGTGATCTTGGACGTCGACGCGAACACGAGCGGACGGTTGGGGTGTCCGGCCTCCGCTGCCATCGAGAGAATGTCGTAGGAAGGCGCAGTCTCGCCGACAAGCGGATGTACGGCGTACGCGTTGTCCCAGTACAGGCGGAAGTCGGGCGCGGCCGTCGGCATCGACGCGAGCGTACGGACAATTTCTTCGGAGTACACGGCACCGGTGGGGTTCGCGTAAACCGGAACCGCCCACATGCCCTTGATCTGCGGATCTGACGCAACAAGTTCGGCGATCTTGACGACATCCGGGCCGTCGTGGTTCATCGGCACCGCGATCATCTCGATGCCGAGGGACTCGGTGATCGCGAAGTGGCGGTCGTAGCCCGGTGCGGGGCAGAGAAACTTGATCTTCTCTTCCTGTGCCCACGGCCGGGCCGAATCCGGAGTGCCGTGGAGCAGTGAGAACACGACGTTGTCGTGCATGATCTCGAGGCTCGCGTTGTTTCCGGCGAGAAGGTTCGCAACGGGGATACCCAGCAGCTCACCGAAGATGGCGCGCAGTTCCGGCAGACCGGTGAGTCCGCCGTAGTTACGGCAGTCGGTGCCGCTTCCGTCACGGAAATCACCGTCGCCGGGCAGCGTCAGCAGCTCTGCGGAAAGGTCGAGTTGTTCCGGGGAAGGCTTACCGCGGGTCAGATCGAGTGCGAGCTTCTGCGCCTGGAGCTGCGTGTACTTCGCGCTCTGGCTCTCATGCTCGGAGGTGAGTTCTTCATGGCTCATCAACCCGATCTGGGTTTGGATAGGCATCCGGAGCGGCCTTTCACCGACGAGGCGGGGTCGGGTATGTGAAAAAATAGAGGACCCCGCGCACCCGGCAGAGCCCGTTGACCCTTGCTGCCTTCCGGCCCTGGGGGAGTTCACAGGATGCGCGCCGCGCGGGATCCAATGAACAGTATAGACGGCTTTCTCCGGCCGCTGCACACCACCTACCGGGGCCGAGATGCAAACCTCGAGTCCCACCGGTTCTTCGCAGGTCAGGTACCCGTTTAACGCTTCGCGCCCGCAATTGGGTATGCTGCTCCACGGAGGATTCGCCTAGTGGCCTATGGCGCTCGCCTGGAACGCGGGTTGGGTTAACGCCCTCAGGGGTTCAAATCCCCTATCCTCCGCCAAAGGAACCCCTGTGAACTGCTGAGAAGCGGTTCACAGGGGTTCTTTTCTGTCCTCATGCAACGAGTAATGCAACAGGGTCTCGGTTCAGCTCGATGTTCTGCGAGCTCAGACGGTCTGCCGACTCGTGGTGGTTTCGATCCCGCAGCGCGCCGAATCGGAATGCTGCTGCGTGATTTCGAGTGGCCCGCCGATGGCCCGAACCCGATTCGGGAAGCTATGGCCACATCTGCTCCTGCAGCCCGCGTTGGTCATGAAATGACACCCGCGCCGCAAGTCTTATTTATCCAGATCCCATTCTGGATAAGATAGGCATGGAAAGCAAGGCGGCAATATAGCGTGGATACGGGGAGAGACCAGATGGCGTACAGGACGTTGAAATCGATCTTTCACCAACGAGATCGTGCTGGTGCCGATGCTGAGGAGCGAGCGCGACGCGATTCTCCCGCCGCCGTCCACTGGGACCTACTGATCGGCGAACACTCGACGTTCGCACTGATGACACCCGAAGTCGCAGCGCTGATCGAACGGATCATGAGCTTCGAGCCGAAGATCCGGGCTGAGTGGAACGGGCTGCCTGCCCTCGCGCGCACCCACTACCTGCATCGCATGGTGATCGACGAGATCCAGGCAACGAACGAGATCGAACAGGTCCGCTCAACCCGGAAGGAGATCAGCGAGGCAATCGAGATGGTGTGGGCGGAGCAACCCCTCGCGAACAAGCGGTTCGCCGAGATGGTGCGGCTCTATCTCAATATCGGCAACGACCAGGCCGAGAGTCCGCAGACGCTCGACGACATCCGAGACGTCTACGACGCGGTAACTCGGGGCGAGATTCGCGACGAGGACGCCCCCGATGGGAAGCGGTTCCGGCAAGGGCCAGTATCGATCACGTCAGGAATCAAGGTCGTGCACACCGGTGTGGTACCCGAGTCAGCGATCGACGACGCGCTGACCCTCATGCTGAGCCAGGGGGGCGACGACTCGATTCCACGACTGATCAGGGCAGTGGTCGCGCACTTCATCTTCGAGTACACGCACCCGTTCTACGACGGCAACGGCCGAACCGGACGCTACCTTCTCGCGCTGGACCTTCGACAGGTGTTGGCTCCGTATGCGAGCCTGGCATTGTCGGCGACCGTCGCCGACAACAAGGATCGTTACTACAAAGCATTCTCTGACGCGGAGAATCCATTGAACCGCGGAGATCTGACGCCCTACCTGATCGATATGCTGGAGATCATCGCCGAGGGGCAACATCGACTGCTGCTCGACCTCTCCGAGAGGCGGCATAAGATCGACACACTCGAGGCGCGTATCCGCGTTCTGGTGGAGGATGAGGAATTTCCGCTGAACTTGGGACTCGATCGCGAGTCGACGCCGCCGGTTGATAGCAACCACATCGGCGCAGTCCTGTTCACCCTGGGTCAGGCCCACTGCTTCGAGGCGAACCGCGCCATCAAGTTGAACACCCTGGTCGAGGTGGTGGGTCGATCCAGCCAGTTCGCCCGCCCGCGACTTCAGCGCCTGGACGATGCCGGGATCATTGAGACGGTTACGAAGAGACCGCTGCGCTTCCGGCTCACGGCACGGGGGGTATCGCTCCTCGATCTGGATGGGGAGTGATTTTCGCCAGGTCGCAGATGGGCTAGGCGAGCTGGGCCGTCCACCCGATTTTCGACCTACTTCACGAGCGTGGTCCAGAATCACGTCTGCCGGATTGGTACCCCGCAATTTGCGCGGGATACGACCTCGGAGCCGCTGGACTTCTTGCTGCCGAACCACGCAATTTCGTTTGACAGACTCACAAACCCGAGGACAGACTTTCCGTCCAACCCAACCATCGGGAGTACGCGTGATTGCCGGCCAGACCAATCTGCTCGCAGATTGCAGCAGTTGCTTCGGTCTATGCTGCGTCGCACTCCCCTTTTCCAAGTCGTCCGACTTCGCGACCAACAAGAATGCCGGCGACCCCTGCAAGAACCTGCAGGAGGATTTCGGTTGCGGCATTCACACCGGATTGCGAAAGAAGGGCTTCACCGGTTGCACCGTCTACGACTGTTTCGGTGCGGGACAGAAGGTTTCACAGCAGACCTACGACGGCATCAGCTGGCGTGATGTCCCGGAGACCGCGTCGGACATGTTCGAAACCTTCCCTGTCGTACGCCAGTTGCACGAACTGCTCTGGTATCTCGCCGAAGCCCGCTCGCTGAAGCAAACCCACTCGATACGAAAGGAACTCGACGCTGCACTCGCGGAGACGGAAAGCCTGACCAACGGCACGCCTTCGCAGATTCAAGCCGTCGACGTCTCAGCACACCGAGCGGCAGTCAACACACTGCTCTTGCAGACGAGTAACCTTGTGCGCTCACCGATCTCAGGCAAGAAGGGCCGAAAACTCGACCATCGCGGCGCAGACCTCATCGGCGCCAAATTTCGTGGTTCCGATCTACGTGGGGCCAACTTTCGCGGGAGTTACCTGATCGGTGCAGACCTCCGCGACTGCGAACTCGATCGAGCCGATCTGATCGGTGCAGACTTACGCGGCACCGACATTCGCGGCGCAAAACTCCGCGGCAGTATCTTTCTCACTCAGTTCCAGATCAACGGGGCGATCGGCGATTCGGCTACCACACTTCCCGATTCACTGACCCACCCCAGCCACTGGGCCTGAACCCGACTGTCAACTCCGTCGTCTGTCGGCGACTGTCAACTCCGTCGACTGTCGGCGACTGTCAACTCCGTCGACTGTTGACGACTGTCAACTCCGTCGACGGAGAACGACCTTGTTAGCTTCCGGATCGACAGACACCCACGGCGGGTCACCGTCCGTTCCGTCCTCACGATGCATCAATGCGCTCTGACGCTGTTCGAATTCATGATGCTTGGACCCCTGAAACAGGGCAGCAACCTCTTCGAAGCCCGCGGCCGAGACCGGACGAGTCGTACGTCCCCGAGTCCACGGCAGTGCCCGGCCGCCGGTGAGCCGGTTCCAGAGAGTCTCGGCGAAAGCGAACAGGACCAGCAGCACGAGCAAGCCTGGCAGCGTCAACGCGAACAGAGTGCCCATGAAAGAAGTCTAGCGACGAACGCCCCCGGTCCCCTCGACTTCCGATCGGCCGCCCTATGTCTGGTCCCGCGGTCGATGATCTGCCAGAATGCAAGCTGTTACGACTAGTAACACCTTCGGGGGGAGGATTTCACATGAGCTTGATACTTGCAGCTACCGACCGTTCGGAGCTTGCCCAGACACTCGGTACCGAATTAATACATTTCGGGCACCAGATACAGCTCGTCCGCACCGGGCGCCGCCTACTCGATGACCTGGACACCGACAGTTTCGATATCGCCGTGATCGATCTCCTGTTGCCGGACATCGACGGCTACGAGATCGCACGGCAGATCCGCTTGCGCAGTTCGATGCCGATCATGATGCTGGTGGATACCTACGAGGACATCGACGAAGCACCACATCGCGCTGTCTCGGACTTTGTGCTGAACCCGATCGATTCTCACGCGCTCGATCTTCGGGTCACCGCAATCCTTCGTGAAACCGCACATCCCGCCCCCGGCAAACACCAACGTCACGGTGACCTGCTCCTCGATCGACGTGCGATGACGGCGACGATGGGCGGAAAGCTGCTGGTCCTCAGCCGGACAGAATGGCGGGTGCTCCTGGAGCTGTCGACCGAGCCTGGGCGCGTGTACTCACGTGATCACCTGATCCGAAACGTGTGGGGTTCCGACCACGAAAGGACGCGTGTAGTCGATGCAACCATTCTCAGCCTGCGGTCCAAACTCGAATCCGATCCCGCGAAACCGAAGTACATCAAAACCATCAGGGGATTCGGATACCGCTTCGGCCCGGTCGACTGAAGTCGCCTTCGTGTCGGTGCCGCTCGATAAGCTCTTGTCATGGGTTGGTACACACCACAATCGGTCGCCCCGGATCTCTCCGACATCCTGGTGTGTGGCTGGACGGCGTGCGCAGAAGGAGAACACCTCCTCGTGCCCGATGCTTGCATGGACGTGCTGTGGATACGCGGCGTCGGCATACGCGTCTGTGGCCCCGAAACCGCTGCATGGTCATTCACTCTTCCGCCCGGAACACGCTCCGTGGGTGTTCGATTCCGCCCTGGATCGGCATCGCCGATGTTGCGAACCTCGGCGTCCGAGCTTCGGGATTCTCGCGCCGATCTCAGCGATGTAACCGACGCACGCACGGAACGAATACTGTTGAACCGCTTGGAAAATTCCGAAGACCACGAACAGGTCTCCATCCTCGAAAGCGCTGTTCGGAGTTGGGTAAGTTCGAGTTTCCGTCACGATCCGGTGATCAACCACGTTCGCACCGCACTGTCCGAACATTCGTGGAATGTCAGCTCTCTCGCCGACGCGGCGGCACTGACTTCGCGCCAACTCCAACGTCGATGCAACGACGCCTTCGGATACGGCCCGGCAACGCTGCGCTCGATCCTGCGCCTCCAGCGCTTCATGGCGCTCGCTCGCAGTCGACCCGCGCTGGGACTCGCTGAATCCGCAGCGCACTGCGGATTCAGCGATCAGGCCCACTTGACCCGTGAATGCCGCCGGATCTCGTCGCTGACCCCGGCGGCTCTACTCCGCACCCAAGCCCCCGACTGGCACGGGTCGGATACCGTTGTCGCGCTGGCGGAGGGAGACGCGGTCGCGTAATCCCGACCGCGCTCCCCCGCCGTCACTTCTGGCTGAAAAGCGTCCTTGCCGACCACAGCCCACCGAGGGAAAGAACTGCGACGGTCATGTAGTAGTAACTCGGGGCGTCGAGCGAGCCTGTTGTACTGATCAACCAGGTCAAGACCAACGGCGCGATTCCGCCGAGCAAAGTCACTCCGAGGTTGTACGACAATGACATTCCGGTAGCCCGGATCTCTGCCGGGAACAGCGAACTCATCAGGGCGGGCAAGGGACCGAAGGCAAACGCCATGATGACACCCAGGACCGAAACAACCAGGACGAGGGTCAGAGTCGACGGGTGATCGACCATCAATTTGAAAAGCGGCCAGGCCAAGACGATTGCCGCAACGGCGGCCCAGGTCATAACTCTCGCCGGTCCGACCCGGTCTGCTAGATGACCGATCAACGGCACGGTGAACAAGGTGACCAGTCCGGCGACGATGCCGCCGAGATAGCCGGCCGAGGCGGATACTCCGAGGTTCTTCACGGCAAACGTCGGCATGTACAAGATGAGATAGATCGAGATCGTCGCGACGCCCACTACGGCGGCCCCGGTCAGCACCCGGCCGAGATGCCTGGTCAGCGTCGTCTTCAGCGGAGCCTTTTCCGGGACGCTCGTCTTGAAATCGTCCGTTTCGTCAAGCTTGGCACGGATGTAGAGTCCGACCGGCCCGACGATGATGCCGAAGAAGAACGGAACGCGCCAGCCCCACGAGTAGAGCGCTTCATGCGAAAGGTGGGTGTTGAGCACGTATCCGAACAGCGATGCCAGGAAAACCGAGGCACCCTGGCTGGCAACTTGCCAGGAAGAGTAGAACGCCTTCTTGTGTGGCGCAGTCTCCACGAGGAAGGTTGTAGCAGTACCGAATTCACCGCCGGCGGAGAATCCTTGAATGAGACGCGAGACAAGGATGACGACGCCGGCCCACGGTCCGATCATCGAGGTCGTCGGCGCCACGGCCATGATGAGCGTGCCGATCATCATCAGCATCATCGTCAACGTCAAGGCGTTCTTGCGCCCGCGACGATCGGCGTAGCTACCGAGAACCATCCCGCCAAGCGGCCGGATGACGTACGAGATCGCAAACGTCGCGAACGTCAGTATCAAACCGAGCGTGTTGTCGCCGCCGGGAAAGAAATTATGGGCGATCACCACTGCGAATGATGCGTAGACGATGACGTCGAACCATTCGAGCGCGGCGCCGAGCGAACTGCTGATCACCGCCTTGCGAGCAGCGGCCAGGCGTTCCGGGGTGACTGTTCCGGAGGTTGGCGTAGTTGCCGTGGACATGGTTTTCCTTAGGGGGTCAGGGTGGGTCAGGCGCGGGCGTGAGCGATGACGTTCCGAACGAACTGCTCGCACTGTGCCAATTGGTCAAGTGTCACGTACTCGTCAGGTGCATGCGCCTGAGTGATGCTTCCCGGCCCACACACGACAGTGGGGATACCGATAGTCGCGAACATCCCGGCCTCGGTGGCGTACGCGACCTTTTCGTCCGAGGCCCGACCACCCCATTGTTCGACCAGTGCGGCCGCCGAAGCATTCGCATCCGTCTCCAGGGGAGGAACCGAGGCCGACACGTGCATCGTCACGGAGGCTGACGGGTTTTCTTCCTGCATCAGGTTTTCGATCCGATTCGCCTCGGCGGCAAAGCGTTCGAGCAAATCTGCGGCGCCAGCTGAGCTGATGCTCCTGAATTCGAAAGTGATGGAGCAATCCTCGGGGACAGTGTTCACTGCGATCCCGCCGGATACGAGATTGACCGAACACGTCGTCCAGGCCACGTCGAATGCGTCGTCGTACGGGCCGGACGCACGGAGCTCGTCGGCCGCGCTTCTGACGAATCGAATCAACTCCGCGCCGTATTCGATCGCGTTGACTCCTTGCGGAGTAAGCGACGAGTGCGCCGAAACACCATGCAGATCAACACGTATGACGTTCATCGACTTGTGTGCGCGAATGACCCGCATCTCCGACGGCTCTCCGACGACGCACACATCAGGGCGCAGGTTCCGGGAAACAACCTCCTCGACCAACCCGGCCGCACCGATGCAGCCGACTTCCTCGTCGTAGGAGAATGCAAAGTGAATCGGCTTCGCCAGCGGCCGAGCAACGATCTCGGGGATCGCAGCGACGACGATCCCGATGAACGACTTCATGTCGCACGTGCCACGTCCGTACAGGCTTCCGTCGCGAACGTCGGGTGTGAAAGGCTCGCTACTCCAGTCTTGATCGTCAACCGGCACTACGTCTGTATGGCCGGAGAACATCACACCGCCGGCAGTACTTCCGTCAGGAGGAGTGAACGTTGCCAACAAGTTGAGCTTCGTTCCCTCGTCATCGGCAACAAGTACCGGCTCGACCCCATGGCGACGTAATTCCGCCGCAATGAGATCGATCAACGGTCGATTGCTCACGGCACTCGTCGTATCGATTCCGATGAGGCGTTGCACCCACTCGAGGCTTCTCTCTGTCGGAACAGCGGGCAACGTGGTCGATGACATCTGGTTTCTCCCTTCACAGCATGAACGCGGTGGGCACTCGCCACCGCGTTCTGCCCTTCGAGCATGAGTGAAGTGATCCCAGACACAGTGAAGATGCACGATACTTGCACCATGATCGAAGAAACGCAGGATTCCGCCGTACTGGACGACGTCGACCTCGCCCTGATCAATTGCCTGCAACTCGACCCGCGAGCGTCGTGGCGCACGGTTGGCGACGCGCTCAAAGTGGATCCGGTTACCGTAGCTCGCCGCTGGCAGCGGTTACAGGATTCCGGCACCGCCTGGGTCTCTGCCAGGGCAACCGGCCATGGCCGTCCGGAGTCGTGTCTGGCTTTCGTCGAAGTCGACTGCACGACTTCGAACGCGTTGACGATTGCAGAACGACTTGCCCGCTGGCCGCACGTACTGAGCGTCGAACACACAAGCGGCCCAGGCGACTTGACACTTCTCGTCGAGGTCAGAGACATGGCTTTCCTGTCGCGCTTCCTGCTTCGGTCGCTCGCGTCGGTACCCGGGATCGTCAGTTCGCGTGCACACCTCGTCACCGAGGTCTTCGCGATCGGAGACGACTGGAAATTGCAGGTACTCGATGCCGCGCAGCGAGCGACGATGACAGACCGGCCTGTGCGATACAAATACGCGCCGACGGATCAGCGCCATCACGGGAAGACGTTCGACGCTGTCGACCGCCAATTGATATTGAAACTGGGTGAGGACGGTCGATCCTCGATTGCCGAGCTCACGGTCGGTACCGGCCTCAGCGAAAGTACGGTCAGGCGGCGACTTGCCGAATTGACGTCGCGCAACCAGATCGTGTTCCGCTGCGACGTGTCTCTGCCACTGTCCGGCTGGCCCCTCGTGACCTGGGTGTGGGGATATGTCGATCCCACGGACCGGTCGACGATTCGTGCCCTGGTGGAGCGAGTGCCGGGAACGCGGGTGTGCATGCGGATATCCGGTGGACGCGCCAACACACTGCTCGCGATCGCCGCACACTCCCTTCGCGAAACTCCCATTACCGAAGTACAACTCGCACAAGAGGCACCGGGCCTGGTGGTGCTGAACAGGTCAGTGGTGCTGCGATCGATGAAGAGGGTGGGCCGACTTCTCGACGACGAGGGCAAGAGTGCCGGGGTCGTACCGATGGACATCTGGGCGGAGGCCCCGGAGATCGAGTGAATGTCCGAAATAATCAATCATGACGCGCCGCGGTGGAGAAGGATTGCTGTCATGACTTCAACAGAGATCTCCCCCGCCCAGCGTTATCGGGATCTGGCCGCCGGATTCACGGCGCGGATCGACGCCGTACCCGCCGACCGCTGGGACGACGATTCCCCCTGCGAGGGCTGGACCGCCCGCGACGTGGTGAGACACGTACTCGACAGCGAACGAGACATGGTCAAGGTAGTCGGCCTGGAATTGGCACCCGGTCCGTCGGTCGACGACGACCCGTCGGCAGCCTGGGCGGCCGTCCGCGATTCGATGCAGGAAATTCTGGACGATCCGGCAAAGTCCACCCTGGAATACGACGGACACTTCGGCAGGACCAACCTCGGGGCCACGGTCGAAGGGTTCTTGTGTTTCGATCTGGTCATCCACGGTTGGGACCTCGCGGCCGCAACCGGCACCGATACGACGATGCGAGACGCGGACGTGGAGTGGGTGTCGGAGATCGCCGCGGGCCTGGGCGAGTCGATCCGCATGAGCGGTGTGTGCGGCCCGGAAATACAGGTTCCGGACAACGCTGACAAAGCGACGAAACTCCTTGCCTTCCTCGGCCGGAAGGCGTGAAAAAGCACCCCTGACGTGGGCATTACTTCCATACGCATGTAATGTCGCGGTATGCCGGAACGCCGAAAATCCTCCACGAGTCCAGACCTGCTTGCGGCGGCATTGTTCGATGTCGCCGCGGAATCCGGACTGGAAAATGCCAGCGTTCGCGAGGTCGCAAAACGGGCGGGTGTCTCGATCGGCGCAGTGCAACATCATTTCTCGACCAAGGACGAGATGTTCGCATTCGCACTGCGAACACTCGTCGATCGATTGTTGACGCGACTGGCCGAATCGTCCGCCGACGCAGACCCGCATACCGCCCTGTTCCAGGCGCTCTCGCAACTCCTGCCCCTCGACGAGCAACGCACGCGTGAGGCGCATGTGCTCGCCGCGTTTGCCGTGCGCGCCGCAACCAGTGAGTCACTCTCCGAAATTCGCCGGACAACCCTGTTCACAATCCGCACCGGCATCTCGACAGTTCTGATCGGCATCGGAACTCCGGAAGCGGAAACCAGAGCGGCACTTCTGCTTTCAACCGTCAATGGATTGGCACTCGACGCACTCGGAAGCCCCGCCATGTATCCGCCGCAGTACCTCGATCACGCTTTGGAAACCCAGATCCGCCTCACCCTGCACGACGCCGAGAACCCGCTCGCCTCCGTCGGGCTCGCCAGCTGACGTGGAAGGAGCAGGACGCTTCGCGCCGAGTCCGTCCGGCGATCTCCATCTGGGAAACCTCCGGACTGCCCTCCTGGCCTGGCTGTTCGCCCGCACCAGCGGGCGCGACTTCCTCATTCGGGTAGAGGATCTCGACCGTGTCCGCCCCGGCGCGATGGAACGACAACTCGACGATCTGCGCAGGCTCGGCCTCACGTGGGACGGCCCAGTCGTATTGCAGTCACACCGTCTTCCCTTGTACCACAAGGCTATCGACCAATTGCGCGAGCGTGACCTGACCTATCCCTGCTTCTGCACACGCAAGGAGATCCTGCAGGCACCGTCAGCGCCCCATGCTCCAGACGGCGCCTACCCCGGCACGTGTCGGAACCTTTCGGAGGCCGAACGCGCCGAGAAATCGGCAAGTGGCCGATCTCCCGCGCTGAGGCTACGGGCCGGCATCGACTCGTTCACCGTCCATGACGAACTGTTCGGCGAGGTGACGGGACCAGTCGACGACGTCGTCCTGCTCCGCGGAGACGGGGTGCCCGCTTACAACCTTGCCGTTGTCGTCGACGACGGTGCACAGAACATCGACCAGGTGGTTCGCGGCGACGACCTCCTGACCTCGGCTCCGCGTCAGGCATACCTTGCCCAGCTGCTCGACATCGAACCACCGTCGTACGCCCACGTTCCTCTTGCCTTGAACAGTGAAGGCAAGCGACTCGCGAAGCGCGACGGCGCAGTGACTCTGGCAGATCAATTCGAGGCCGGACGCAGTGCCGAGCAGGTTCTGACGATGATCGCGTCGAGCATCGGTCTCGCCGAACCCGGCGAGGTTGTCACACCACCCCAATTGGCGGATCGATTCGACTCTCGCAAGATCCCCCGGACCCCGTGGATTTTCCCGGCGAAGTAAGTGACGTATCAATCGGTGCCTCGTCGGAACAAAACTACGATTGTCCGATATGACAAAGCCGTCCGCAATAGCTATTCGTTGGCAATTCTCGAATAGTGAAGTACGGTCGAGACTGGCGAAGGAAATTCAGGGCGAGTTGTTCCTGCAAAACCACGCCCGGGATCTGAACCTGGAATCCGACCACAGTACCCACTTGCAGCATCCACGCTGACACGCACGTGCGGCACGGGCGACTCAGGACGAAAAGGAATACGCATGGTCCGCGAGCTTCGCGAGGCACTCGACGACCATCAATTCGAGGTGTTGTATCAACCCCAGGTCAATCTGAACTCGTCAGCAATTATCAGCTATGAAGCTCTTTTGCGTTGGCGCCATCCGCTGCGAGGGTTGATCGAACCTCAAGATTTCATGCGCTCCGCCGAATCCTCTGGGCTCATCATTCCCATCGGGCTACAAGCTCTGGAAATGATTTGTGCCCAAACAGCGTCGTGGCCTGAGCACATGATGGTCGCGGTCAACTTTTCGCCTCGCCAACTCGCTACCCCGCACGCCGCTCACGAGATCCTCGGAGCGCTCGACAGTTCACAAACGCCACTGAGCAGAATAATCGTGGAAGTCACCGAACTCGGCGTCGTAGGCCGGCATGCCGCCGAGACTCTTCACGTCTTGCACAACGAGGGAATTCGAATCGCGCTGGATGATTTCGGGGCGGGCTTCGCGTCCTTCTCCGCATTGTCGGAATTGCCGCTCGACATTCTCAAGATCGACCAATCCTTGACCTGGGCTGTCAGCGCAGCGGGTCGTGCTGGAGACCGCGCCTTCATGGTCATGGAGTCCATCGCCGACATCGCTCGGAAGCTAGGGCTTGATTCGATCGCAGAGGGCGTCGAAACCGCGGAACACGCAGCCAACGTCTTGCGGGCCGGCTGCGACATGGGCCAGGGCTATTACTTCGGCAAGCCACTTCCTGCGTCGTCCGTCGTCACTCCCGTGTGAGCGCTCGCCACTTCAGCACGACGACACTTCAGTACGACGACGATGCACTCGCTATGAGTGCGACCACGAGAATCACGGCAAAAATTGCCAAGAAGGCCGCGCCGACCGCAATTCCGGCTATCGCAAGCCCGCGCCCCTGTTGACCTGTCTGCTTGATCTGATTGAGCGCGACAATTCCCAGAATGATTCCGACGATTCCGCCGAGACTGTAGAAGCAACCACCCGCAAGCGATACAACCAGCGATGCAATTGCGAGACCATTGGTGCCGACCGGCTGCATCGGCGGTGCGTACCCACCCGCGAATTGATTCGGTTGACCGTACGGGTTCGGAGGTTGGCCGTACTGAGGCTGTCCGTATTGAGCCTGTCCGTATTGTCCGGGTTGCTGATATTGATTCTGCTGATATTGATTCTGCGGTCCGAAATTCTGCGGCGGCAGGTACGGGTTCGGTTCACCGATTCCGCCCGGCTGGGGGTTATTACCGGGCGGGTTGTACGACGGCGGTGGATAACCCGGGTACTGCTCGTTGGGAGTGGTATATCCGGGAACTTCAGGTGAAGACTGCGTTTCGGACGGGGACACGCCGTACCCCTCAGGAGGCAGGCTCGGAAATTCTCCGTACCCAGGTTTTGCCTGGTAATCGCTCGAAGAATCGTCGTTGTTGCCCCCGGAACTCGTCATACAACGCAGCCTAAACCACAGGTGACCTCCGAATCCAAGTGAGCAGATGTCATCCACATCGCTCTTTGATCCCAGTAGGGTCATATCCACTGTCACACTCGAGCGCGATATTTACGACTGAGGGGAACACATGACAACCGGTGGGTACGACCCCAACCAGAATCCAGAAGGCGGGAAGCAATTCCCACCCCAGGATCCATATGGCCAGCAGGGAACACCTCCTCCCGGAAGTTACCCCCCTCCCGCAGGCCCCCCGCAAGGCGGAAGCTACCCGCCCCCGCAGGGCGGAAACTTCCCGCCCCCTCAGGGTGGCAACTACCCGCCTCCCGGTGGATACCCGCCGCCGCCCCAGGGCGGAAACTTCCCGCCGCCTCCGCAGTTCAACGACCAAGGTGCGTACGGCGGAGGAAACCGGCTGCCCTCTGGCGCCGAAGCCGGTGGACTGGGTATTCGATTCGGCGCTCGCCTTATCGACTACATCATTCTCGGCCTAGTGGTCGGGCTCCTGATCATCTTCGTCGATTCGGGATACTGGATAACAGGCCTGCTGACTGCCCTTCTGACATTCGCATATTTCGTTGGGTTCGAGGTCACACAAGGTTGGACCCCAGGCAAGAAGCTCCTTGGGCTGTCGGTGAAGGCCCCGGGAGGCGCGGGCCTTCCCACTCCGCAGCAGTCCGCAATTCGCAACGCATTCAACCTCTTGTCGATCATTCCGATCATCGGAGGACTTCTCTCGCTCGTTGCGTACATCGTCATCGCGGTCACCATCAACAACAGCCCCACCAAGCAGGGCAAGCATGACGAGCTCGCTGGTGGAACTCAGGTAGTCAAGGGTTAGGTGCGCATATGACAACCGGTGGGCACGACCCCAACCAGAATCCCGAGGACGGAAAGCCATTCCCGCCCCAGGATCCCTACGGCCAGCAGGGAACGCCTCCTCCTGGGAGCTATCCCCCGCCGGCGGGGCCTCCGCAGGGCGGAAGCTACCCGCCGCCTGGTGGATACCCCCCACCTCCTCAAGGTGGCAATTACCCGCCGCCAGGTGGATATCCGCCGCCTCCACAGGGTGGAAGCTATCCCCCTCCCGGTGGCAACTACCCACCGCCCGGTGGATACCCGCCACCTCCCGGAGGCGGTAACTTCCCACCGCCGCCCGCCAACGACTACGGCGCAGGATTCGGTGGACCGCAGCTTTCTGTGGGTGCGGCAATTACCTACGGCTGGAACAAGTTCAAAGACAACGCATTGGTTTGGATCGGAATCTCGATCATCGCGTTCTTGATCGCCGGACTGATCCAGGGCGCTTTCAACGGTTTCGACTACACCAATACCGAATTCAGCGCGCTGTCGATCGTGGGTGGATTGGTCACCGCTATCGTCGGCTACATCATCCAAGCCGCATTCCTTCGTGGAGCGTTGAGCGAATTGGATGGAATCAAGCCGGCTTTCGGCACCTTCTTCCAATTCACCAACATCGGCGCAGTTGTTCTCGGCGGTTTCCTGGTAGCAGTGGCAACTTACGTCGGTTTGGCTCTCTGCATCATTCCCGGCATCATCGCGGCGTTCCTGCTCTACTACACGCTGACCTTCATCGTGGACAAGAATCAGGATGCGATTTCGGGCATCAAATCGAGTTACGCGTTGACCTCGTCGAACGTCGGAACGTTGGTCCTGCTGGCGCTCGCTCTGATCGGTATCAACATCGTCGGTGCGCTGCTGTGTGGAATCGGTCTTCTGGTGACGGCGCCCGTCGCGTTGATCGCCAGCACCTACGCATACCGCGTGCTGACCGGCGGCCATGTAGCTGCCTGATCCGTTCGTTTGCATCACCGAAGGCCCTGCGGTTCCACGTGAAACCGCAGGGCCTTCGGTGTGTTCTGCGCAACTGGACGGTCGCCAACTCGCATCCGAGCGCCTTGTGGTGCTTGGATGACGGACGTGACAGCTCAGGATCAGCAAGACGAATCGACCCACGAAACCAAATTTGCGCACGTCAGCCGGGGTTATTACCCGACGATCGTCGCGCTCTTCACCGCAACGCTGCTGATCTCGAACGTGGCGGCGACCAAGGGGGTCGCCTTCTTTGCGGATTCCGACTTCTCGCTCGGTCCCTTGCAGATTCTGCCCATCATCACCGATGGTGGATTCTTCTTGTTCCCGCTCGCCTACGTCCTCGGTGACGTGCTCAGCGAGGTCTACGGCTTCAAAGCGACCCGACGCGCGATCTACCTGGGCTTCGGCGCACTGATTCTTGCCGCTGCGTGCTTCTGGATTGCAGTGCAACTCCCGTCGGCAGAGTTCTACGAGAACCAGGCCGCCCTCGAAACCGTGGTCGGTGTCATTCCCCGGCTGCTGGTCGCAGGCTTGGCCGCCTACCTCGTCGGACAGCTACTGAACTCACTGGTTCTGGTCATGATGAAAAAGCGCATGCAGGAGAAGCATCTGTGGGCGCGACTGATCGGCTCGACCGTCGTCGGCGAATTCGCCGATACCCTCATCTTCTGTTCCATCGCGGCCGGTGTCATCGGCATCAGCACATGGGAAGACTTCATCAACTACGTGCTGGTCGGCTTCCTGTGGAAGACGCTTGTCGAGGTTCTGGTCATGCCGATCACCTACCGCGTCATCGCATACGTGAAGAAGCGCGAACCGACCTACGCCTGAGGTGCAGGCGTCTTCGCCGCGTAGAACTTTCCGAGCATGTCTGCCTTGAAGTCGTGGAAATACCCACCTTCGATGCTGGCTCGGATATCGTCGACCAACTTCACGGTGAATCGCTCGTTGTGGATGGTGCAAAGCGTCGACGCGAGCATTTCCTTCGCCTTGAAGAGGTGATGGATGTACGCGCGGGTGTAATTGGCGCACGTGTAGCAGTCGCACTCGTCGTCGATAGGCGTGAAGTCACGACGGAATCGGCTGGTGTTGATGTTGAACCTGCCGGAGCGGACGTAAATCGCAGCATTGCGAGCAACACGCGACGGGTTGACGCAGTCGAAAGTGTCCGCGCCGTTCTCGATTGCGACGAAGAAGTCGTCCGGTTCACTGATGCCGAGCATATGACGCGGCTTGTTCTCGGGTAGTTCCTCGTTACACCAACGCACGATCGTTCCGAGGTTCTGCTTCTCGAGGGCGCCGCCGATGCCGTAGCCGTCGAAGCCGTATCCGTTCTCGCCTTCGATCGACTCGAGTCCGCGGCAGGCTTGACGTCGCAGATCTTCGTACTGCGCGCCTTGGATCACGCCGAAGAGAGCCTGATAGGGCTTGTCAACGCGTTCGGCGGTGAGCTTCTCGTGTTCATTGATACAGCGGATCGCCCACGCCTGCGTGCGCTCGACCGATCGCTCCTGGTAGCCGCGGGTGTTGAGCAGCGTTGTGAGCTCGTCGAACGCGAACATGATGTCGGCGCCGAGCTGATGCTGGATCTGCATCGACACCTCGGGGGTGAAGCGATGCTTACTGCCGTCGAGGTGCGATTTGAACGTCACGCCCTCGTCGTCGACTGTCGCGAGACGCTCCTTGCCCTTCGCGATGACGTCGTCGGACTGCACACCGACGGCCTCCATCGCGAGCACCTTCTTGAACCCGACGCCAAGAGACATCACCTGGAAGCCACCGCTGTCGGTGAAGGTGGGCCCGTCCCAGTTCATGAACTTGCCCAGCCCGCCGGCCTCGTCGACGATGTCGGGGCCCGGCTGCAGGTACAGGTGGTACGCATTGGCGAGCAACGACTGCGCACCGAGTTCCTTCATGGACTCGGGCAGCACGGCCTTGACCGTGGCCTTGGTTCCGACAGCCACGAACGACGGCGTCGCGATATCGCCGTGCGGTGTGTGGATGGTTCCGGTTCGTCCGAGCCGGTCCTCGAGCCTGGTCCCAATGGTGAAAATCGACTCGGGACGCTTGTCGACGGAGGGCGCGGGCGGTGTCGGTACTGCAGAAGTCACGGGCTCAATCCTGTCACAGGAGCAAATATCGCCGTGATCACAGCGAAGAAAGTTCCTACGCGATCAGCATCCGACATTGGTCTACTGACCGAACCCGAGCGGTACCGCCGCGTGAGGGTCCCCACCATACTTCCCACTACACATCCCCCGGCTCGACCGGTTTACCCCGCCAACCCGCTGACAGGAGCTCACTTGACGAGACAGACCGGCCAGACCTACAACTTCGTCACCGTCGACGTCACAGACTCGATTGCAACCGTGACTATCGACAAACCTCCAGCCAACGCATTCAACCCCAGCATGATCGCCGAGCTTCTGGAGATACTGCCGGTACTCGCGTCGGACCAGACCGTCCGCGTCATTGTCGTGACGGGCACTGGACGGTTCTTCGTCGCCGGTGCGGACATCACCGTGATGCGCGAGCTGACGGAAGAAACTCAGCGCGCGATGCGCCCGTGGGTCGACGTACAGCGGATCCTCGAGTCGGCTCCCAAACCTGTCGTCGCGAAGATCAACGGGCACGCACTCGGCGGCGGAGCAGAACTGACGTTGGCCTGCGACTTCCGCATCATGGCGCAGTCGGCGACCATCGGCTTCCCCGAGATCGGACTTGGGCTTTTTCCGGGTGCCGGTGGCAGCCAGCGACTTCCACGCCTCATCGGGGCTCACCGAGCCAAAGTGCTCATGATCGAAGGCAAGCGCCTCAGCGCCGAGCATGCACTCGATATCGGCCTGGTCGACACCGTCGTTGCGGACGCCGACCTCGATGCGCATTGCGCTGACCTCGCACGCGAACTCGCGACGAAACCCACTGCCACCATCGGAATGATCAAACGCATTGTCGACGAGGGCATGTCGTTGCCGCTCGATCAAGCGCTGGATCTCGAATTCGAGGCAGTGCTCGACCTGATCAAGACGGACGACGCTGCTGAGGGACTTCAGTCATTCCTCGACAAGCGGTCCCCCACCTTCACGGGACGCTGACAGCTCCCATTTACCGAGAGGCCATCATGCTCAACAAATTTCAGAAGAAATGGGTGGGCGCAGTCGCTTCTCTCGCCGCCCTGACGATCGCCGTCAGCGGATGCACCCGCCCCGCTACCGACAACTCCGCCGAAAGTGGTGGCCTGGTACGGATCGCGGTAGGTGTAGACCCGTCGTACGCCCCGATTTTCCTCGCCGACCACGAGGGCATGTTCGAGGCCGCCGGCCTCGACGTCCAGGTCATCCAGACCGAAGGCGGGGCAGCAGGCGCCCAGAACGTCGTAGCCGGAACTTCGGAACTCTCCGGCAATGCCGACTCGACGGCACTGTCCGTCATGGCCGCCAATCCGAGCCTGCGGGCGCTGGGCGTATTTCAGGAATCCGACCGATACTTCCAGGTTGTACTGAGGAATGGCGTCGAGCCGAAGTCGATCAAGACCATGGGCGTCTTCCCCGGCATCGGCCTCTACTTCACGAACCAGTACCTGGCCAGTCTCGGCATCGACCCCACGACGGTCACACTCGTGAGCACAAGCCCGCCCGAACAGCCTGCTTTGCTGGCGCGCGGTGACATCGACGGCTTCCTGTCCTTCGACCCCTGGGTGACGCAGAGTGTCAATACCGGCGGGCGCGTTGTTGCCACGACCGGCGACTTCGGCGCCAAGTACGCCCAATGGATCATCGCTTCGGACAACTGGTTGTCCGCGAACGAAGAAACCGCAGGCAAGGTGTTCAAGGTGATCTCGGAAGCGTCGGCAATCGTGAACTCGGATCCGGATCGGGCTGCAACCGCAATTGCCGCGTCTATCCAGATGGACCCGGCCGAGGCCGCAGACCGGGTGACCCAAATCGATTTCGGTGGACGCGGATTCACCGAGGACGACGTGGAGCGCGCAAACGAACTTGTTGCATTCTTCCGCGAGCAGGGCAAGATCTCCGCGGACATCGATCCGTCCGCTGTCCTCCTCTCGGGATGGTTCGAGCAGAACGCCGCCTGAGCGGAGAGTGAGAACGGGTCCGGTGGGCAGACCGAAATCATGTCGCCCACCGGCCCGCAGAACTACGTTCGACTCCAGTCGGTTCGGCGATATCTTTCGATTGAAACGGAGTAGTTGTGGTGCATCCTTCGGTACGGGTCGTAGAGATTTCCAGTCCGTTTGCGCGATTCGCCGGGCGCATCCTGGTCGGGCTGGGTTTCGAGGTCATTCTGGTAGAACCACCCACCGGTGACCCCAGTCGCACCGAGTCCCAGGGTGATTCGTACTTGCATTGGCATGCGGGCAAGAAGTCCGTTGTCCTCGATATCGACGACAGCAACGATCGCCTCGCTTTCGAAGCACTGCTGCGCAGTGCCGACGTCCTGCTCGACGGCAGCGCGACCGGCGCTCTACGCGACAACCGAGGATCTCTCGTTCACGTACGAGTGACACCCTTCGGCACAACCGGACCGCGAAGTGACTGGAAGGCAACAAATCTGACCGTCGCGGCACTCGGCGGGATGATGGCCCAGGTCGGCGATCCCGAGCACCCTCCACTGCTGCTCCCCGAACTCCAGGCTGAGCAGCTCGCCGGAATCAATGCCGCAATCGGCGTGCTTCTCGGACTGCGTTCGCGATCCAAGGGCCACAACCCGTTGCTGGAGATCAGCGCTCAGGAATGTGTTGCCGCCGCGCTGGAAGCGGGCACTCTTGCCTACATTCACGAGGACCGCGTACCACCGCGTCCGGGCCGGGTACATCCGCTCGTTCCGCACGGACTGTTCCAGGCCGCCGACGGTTATGTCGGTGGCGGCCTCGGCGGTAGCCCCCGCATGTGGGACGGCATGTTGGCCTGGCTGATCGACAACGATGCTCAGGACGATCTCGATCAACCGGAGTGGTCCGACGCGGTCTACCGAAAGACGCATCAGGAACACATTTTCGACGTTCTGTCCGCCTTCATCGCGAAGTGGCCGAAGGAAGAATTCGCGGTCAGCGCGCAGTCACGCAAGTTGCCGTGGGCAGCGGTCGACCGGCCCGAAGAACTGCTGCGTAACCCGCAACTCAACGACCGGGACTTCTTCACCGACGTGACCGGAGATCACGGTACCTACCGCGATCTCGGGTTCGGCTTCGCTTTCCCCGAAGGCCGGCGCATCGGAACGCTCGAGGCTGCCCGGTTGGGCCAGCATCAGGAACTCTTGAAGGCCACCTCGCCTGTGGCAGTGAACGAAACCCACGAGTTCAGCGGTGGCAGCACGCCCAGCCTCGAAGGTGTCCGCGTCCTGGATCTCACGTGGGTGTTGGCGGGCCCGTACGGCACCAGAATCCTTGCCGACCACGGTGCCGATGTCATCAAGGTCGAATCGATCGGACGCCCGGACCCGACTCGCTTTGCACCGTTCATGCATCTCTCGCGAGGACCGCACGACAATCCGAACACCAGCGGGTACTTCAACGACGTCAACCGCAACAAGCGCAGCATCACACTCGATACCCGATCCGCAGAGGGCCTTTCGGTACTGCGCGACCTGATCAGGAACTCCGACGTCGTGGTCGAGAATTTCAGCTCGTCGGTCATGGACAAGATGGGGCTCGGCTACGAACAACTCCGGGAGCTCAACCCGGACATCATCTACGTGTCGATGTCCGGGATGGGTCACACCGGTCCTCGCAAGGACTGGGTGTCGTATGCCGACATCGTTTCGGCAAGTACCGGTTTGACCGCACTGACCGGCTGGAACGCCGATGACGTTGTCGGAGTCATCTACGGCCATGGCGACATCGTCGCCGGACTGCAAGCCGGCGTCGCGATGCTGGCAGCCCTCGACTACCGCGACCGGACCGGCCGGGGACAGCACGTAGACCTGTCACAACTCGAAGCCATGGCAGCGCACATGGGTACCAGCGTTCTCCGAGCCGCCCGGTCACAGTCCCCCGATCCGATCGGCAACAGCCATCACGAACTGGCACCACACGGCGTGTACCCGTGCCTCGGCAGCGACCGGTGGTGCTCGATTGCCATTCGCGATACCACGGAATGGAATGCATTGTGCCGCATCATCGAAGCAGAGAAATGGATCGGCAATCCTGACTTCGCGAGTGCAGAAAGCCGCCAAGCCGATCACGAACGTATCGACGACGCCATCGCCGACTGGACCAGGACTCTGTCACCCGAAACCGTCATGGAACGCTTGCAATCGGCGGGTATCGCGGCCGGCACCGTCCAGGACGGACGCGACCTGGTCGAGAGCGATCCACATCTTCGGGCACGCAGTTTCTATTCGGCACAGGAACATCCCCTCGCCGGAACATTCCTCCACGAAGGCATCCCCGTTCGCCGGAACTCCGAACCCGGCTCGATCCGACGCGCTGCGCCGGTGCTGGGCGCGGACACCGACGACGTCCTCGAGTCGGTGCTCGGATACAGCGACGAACTGATCGCCGGACTTCGCGACCAGTCGATCCTGTCCTGACCGCACTCATATTCAGTACATCCATTCACAGATCGCTACTAGGAGACACAATGCGCGCGGCCCGACTCCATCAGTTCGGCACTTCACCGGTCATCGACGACATCGACATTCCCACACGTGAATCCGGTCAGACGCTCGTGCGCATCGACGCTGCCGCGCTCGGCCATCTCGACATCACCGTCGCGAGCGGAAACTTCGGAGTCAAGCCGAACCTGCCACATATCGGTGGAACAGACGGAGCGGCGACGGTAATCGAATCCGACACCTATGAGCCTGGCACCCGCCTTCTGGTCCGAGGCGGCGGAGTCGGCCTGTTCAAGAACGGTTGCTGGGCTGAGTATCTGGTAGCGGCAGACAAGGCGTTCACACCCTTTGATCCCGCACTGTCGCCGGCCGTCGCCGCAACCTTCTTCCTGCCCAGCACAACCGGCTATGTTGCCGTCAACGACATTGCAGCCGTCGCTCCCGGCGAACGAGTTGTTGTCGCCGGAGCATCCGGCGCTGTCGGATCGATGGCAGCACAGTTCGCTCTGCTTGCCGGAGCGTCCGAGGTAATCGGTGTTGTACCGCGCGAAGATCAGGCTGCCTTGCTTCCGGAGGGTGTGCGTCCCGTCGTCGGGCAAGGCGACGAACTTGCCGGAGTGGTGGGATCCGAGCCTTCCGTCGACGCCGTGATCGACACGCTTGGCGGCGACGGCTTGCCGCACCTTCTGGCGAGTGTTGTCCCCGGTGGCCGGGCTGCCCTGATCGGATATACCTTGGGTAAGAGCCTCACCCTGGACTTACCGAACTGGTTGCTCAGCGATGTCCGGATCCTGCCCGTCAACATGATTCGCAAGACTGCCCGGCAAGCCGAACTGGCACCTGAAATGATCCGGCTGCTCATCGAAGGCAAGATTTCCGTTGCAGTGCAGGAGTTTCCGCTGGATGACATCGCAACAGCACTGCAGTTGATGGGTGAGGGCAAGGTTGCCGGCCGGGCCGTCGTCGTACCCTGAGGGATACAATTACCCATGCACCACGACGCACATGCCATTCCGCGCTCGCTTCCGGATTTGATCCGGAGGCGAGCTTTGGAGCGTCCGGAGCACCCGGCGCTCGTCGTCGACGGGATCACGGTCACCTACCGCGAATTGCGGGATCGTGCAGCGTCGATGGGGGCGGATCTCCGTAATCACGGTGTCGGCCGTGGGGAGCGCGTGGCGGCACTGTCCGGCAACAGGATCGAACTGGCAGACCTTGTTCTCGGATGCGCGTGGATCGGTGCGGTTGTCGTCCCACTCAATACGGCCCTCCGAGCCGACAGTGTTGCCAGCGCACTCGAACAGGCTGGTGTACAACGGATCCTGGTTTCACCCGAATACTCAGGCGCTGTAGCCGGATTCGACGGCACCGTGTGGGTCATGGGTGAACAGTGCGTCCCCACTGCCGGTTCGCATCCGGGCTGTGAGCCCGAGACCCTCGATCCGCTCGACCTGGCCGCGATACTCTTCACCTCCGGCACCACCGGTCTGCCCCGAGGCGTCCGATGCCCGCACGCGCAGTTCCTGCAGTGGGGCAAAGGCGTCGGCGCCTCACTCGGGCTCACCGGGGACGATGTGCTGTACAACTGCCTGCCGCTGTTTCACACCAATGCTCTCAATGCCTTTGTTCAGTCCCTTTGGGCCGGGTCTACTTTTTTCCTGGGACAACGCTTTTCGGTCCGCAATCATTGGCGCGAAGTTCGCGAGATCGGCGCAACTGTCGACTACCTGCTGGGTGCGATGGTGGCCATGTTGATGAACGCGGACCCATCGCCGCAAGACCGACAGCACAGCGTCCACGTGGCACTTGCCCCCGCAACGCCGGCTCATCTGATCGAACCGTTTGCCCAGAGATTCGGTGTAGAACTCGTGGACGGATTCGGAAGTACCGAAACCAATCTCGTGATCGGCACACTTCCGGGAGATCGGCGGGCCGGGTACATGGGGCGGGTGATGAGTGGCTACGACGCCGCAGTCGTCAACGACGGTACTGCGGCCGCAGACGGGGAGCCCGGCGAACTGGTGGTCCGCAGCACGATCCCCGGCGCCTGTTCACTGGGCTATCTGGGCGAGGAGATTCCGGCGACGGAGAGTTGGATACAGACCGGTGACAGGGTGATTCGGGAAGCAGACGGCTGGTTCCGATTTGTCGATCGCATCAAAGACGTGATTCGGCGCCGCGGTGAAAATATTTCCGGGGCCGAAGTGGAAACCGTTCTGGCGTTGCATCCGTCGGTCGGTCAGGTTGCCGTCTTCCCGGTACCGTCGGATCTGGCCGAGGACGACGTCATGGCAACTGTAATACTGCGCCCCGGAGTATCTTTCGACCCCATTTCGATTCTGGAGTTCTCCCAGCAACAGCTGCCGTACTTTGCACTTCCCCGGTACATCGACGTCGTGGACACGTTGCCACTCACCGAAACCGGCAAGGTACAGAAAGCAGTGCTACGTGAGAGGGGCGTCGGCCCACACACCTGGGACTGCGAGAAGAGCGTGTTCCGCGCCCGGCGATAGACCGCGCCTCGCTACTTGCCGCA
The DNA here is from genome assembly GCF_024436645.1 of Rhodococcus sp. T9N. Classification (NCBI taxonomy): domain Bacteria; kingdom Bacillati; phylum Actinomycetota; class Actinomycetes; order Mycobacteriales; family Nocardiaceae; genus Rhodococcus; species Rhodococcus sp. T9N. The sequence goes on from NZ_JAMSKS010000007.1 coordinate 193,835, forward strand.
ACCGTTGAACGAACACATCACCGGACTGCAGATCGTGCGCAGAGCCAGCGGGTCGCTCGGCGAATGTGTGCACTTCATGGCATGAAGTTTTCGGGTGATTCCGGCGCCGGCAGTGCGCAGGGCCCCGGTGATGCGGCTGACGTTGAGGCGAGCCGTCGGCGCTGTCACAGACAACGCGCCGGCCAGAGTGCGCGGGCCGCTGAACACCGGCACTGCGACGCTCATGTACCCGAGCCGTGTCTCCTCGACCTCCACCGCGAGTTGTTCCTTACGCATCCGCTCGGTTTGCTGGCGCAGCACGCTGACGGACATCGTCGTTCGACTGGTCAAGGCGGTGAAACCCTGCTCGACTACCTCGTCGAAGACCGATTGCGGGGAGAAGGCAAGGATGATCTTGCCGGTGGCGGTGCAATACAGCGGGAGCCGACCGGCCACCCGCGACTGCTGATTGAGCCCGCGGTGTCCGATGATCTTCTCGATGTAGAGGACGTCGATGCCGTCACGAACCGCAAAGTGAACCGTCTCCTGCGTCGCCAGCAGTAGGTCCTCCATGTACGGCAGCGCCGCGTCGCGCAGAATCCGCTGACGCGGCACCAATTGGCCCAGCTCGAACAATCGCAGGCCGAGCCGGTACTTGGTACCCGCGCGCTCGAGCAATCCCCACTCGACCAGCTCGCCGGCCAACCGGTGAACCGTCGCTTTCGCGACCCCACTGCGCCGGGTGAGCTCCGTCAGAGACAGGTCACTGTGGTCGGTGTCGAAAGCGTCCAAGATCATTCGAGCCTTGCCCAGGACCGAGGACAGTTCACCTGCAGGCTGCGATGCAGCGGTCGTTTCCGACGCGATGGGTAGTACGGATCCGAACCCGACGGATTGTTGTGGAGCGGCCATGAGTGTCCTCCTGAACGATCTGTGACAGCCTGCCGAGACCGAGTGCCACAACGACCGAGATCGGTCGGGGTCCTCGTTAGGTGCAGGTGCTTCGAGACTGACACTATGGTGACGACACGATGAGACGCACGCCACACGGTCCGCTCAGTGAACCCGTCCCGCAGAGTTTACACGGGGCGCCTACCTGCGTAATTCTCCAGAAACATGCGGACGGCGGATGCAATCTGCGGAGCGTGCTCCTCGACGAGTGCGACGGTCCCCGATTCGACGATCTCCGTTTCCACCACTGCCGCACCCGTCAGGTGTGCACGCAACGGCGCAATGTTAGGCATCGAGAAGGGATCCTTCTGCGCGCCGATCAGCAAAACCGGCGCAGTCACCGAACCGACTCTCGCCTCCATGACGTAGCGGGCGCAGGCTTTGTGCCCCTCCGCCGGATCTACCCGGTAGGCAAGCGCGTCTCGGATGAACCTGTCGAGCAGTGCGGTGCCTGGTTCGGGGTAGTAGGGGCGACGCATCTCCCACAGCCTGGTGAGATGGCTACCGTCTGCGGCCCGGTCGACGCAGTCGATCCCACCGGGTCCCGAGTGCCCCTCGCGGTAGTTGCGGTCGGTCCACGGGCACGACGAGAGCACGGCAGCGTGCACCCTCTCGGGGCGTGATGCCGCCATCTCGAGCGCCACTGCCGCACCGGTGTGGTGACCGATGACCGTGACTCGATCGACGCCCAGGGTGTCGAGCAATTCCCACGCGCCTCGCGCATAGGTCTCGATGGTCTGCGGGCCGGGCACCGGAGCACTGTTGCCGTACCCCGGCATGTCCATCGCGACAACGCGGAAGTCGTCGGCAAGGAGTGGAATGAACTCGCGGAACTCGTCCCACGACCGGGGCGCCTGATGAAGCAGGAGAATCGCCTCACCCGAACCTTGCTGCGCGTAATGCAATTGCCCGAAAGACGAATCAACGTATCCGAGTTGCAGGCCGCCAGCCATCAGAACGCCGCAACCATCGGGGTATCGACGCCGACGATGTCGATCTTTGCCGAACCACCCGGATTTCCGACGGGCTCGCTACGGGTAGGCAAGACCTCGAGGAAGAAGCGCTTGTTGTCTTCCTTGAAATCCGGGTCTGCTTTCCGGTCGACGGTGATCGCCTCCACCGGGCAGGCCAATTCGCAAGCGCCGCAATCGATGCATTCGTTCGGGTTGATGTAGAGCTTGCGATCACCCTCGTAGATGCAATCCACGGGGCATTCTTCCATGCACGATCGGTCCGTGTAGTCGATGCATGCTTCACCGATGACAAATGCCATTGCCTAGCTCTCCTGTTCGGTGGAGTGTCCAGGGAAGATTTCTGCTTCCGGATCCAGCACTGCCGCAGCGTTGTTCACCGCAGTCGCGGCCTCGCCGAAACCGACGGCGATCAAGCGGACCTTGCCGGGATAGTCCGTGATGTCCCCGGCGGCATACACACGCGGAACATTCGTCTCCATCCGTGTGTTCACCGCGATGTGGCGATTGTCGATCTCGATTCCCCACTCCATCATCGGACCGAGGTCGGCCGTGAATCCCAATGCAGCGATGACGGATTGAGCGGGCAGCGTGGACGTGCTCTTGTCTTGTTTGTGGGTGATGTCGACCTCGCCGATCCACCCGTTTCCACGTACCGCCGAGACATCGGCGTTGACGAGAACCTGGACACTGCTTTCCTGCACCTTGGCGACTGTGGATTTGTGCGCGCGGAAACGATCTCGCCGGTGAACCAGGGTGACGGACTTGGCAATCGGTTCCAGGTGAACGGCCCAGTCGAACGCGCTGTCGCCGCCACCGACGATGACAACGTCTTTCCCGGTGTGCGCCGACAAATCCGGGACGAAGTAACTCAGCCCCCGATCCATGAACTCCGAACCCTTCGCCAACGGACGCGGGGTGAAGGTTCCGATGCCGCCGGTGATGACAACCGCGCCGGCCACCACGACCTGGCCCGTGCTGGTGGTGATCCGCACCCGGCCGTCGTCGTCATGCGACAGCTCACGAGCCTGCATGCCCAGAAGGTACACCGGATCGAACGGGGCAGCCTGCGCCATCAAACCCTCGATGAGGTTGCGTCCCTTGACCGAAGGGAATCCCGCGATGTCGAGGATCGCCTTCTCCGGGTACATCGCACTGACCTGTCCCCCCGGTTCCGCAAGGGCATCGATCACGGCAACCGAGAGGCCGCGGAAGCCTGCGTAGTACGCGCCGTACAGCCCGGCGGGGCCGGCACCAATGATCAGAATATCGACGCCGATCTCGTTGTCGGTCGCCGTGGAAGACGTTTTGTTCACACTCGATACGGTATTGCGCCGACGGACTCACGCAAATGAAACCGGTCCGCTCAACAGACCTCGGTAACAGTTGCGGGACAGCACGAAAAGGGCCCGCCGACCTCTCGGTCGACGGGCCCAATGCTCGCAGGAATTCAGTGCGCGAAGAATTCAGTGCGCGAATACCTCGGGTTCGTCTGCTGCGATCTTCTGGATGATGGTCGAGTACGCAAACCACCCCACCTTCTCGGTGCCGACTGCTTCGTAGGTCTGCGCCGCGATCTTCTCGTGCAGGACAACCGGATCACCGGCGGCTCGCGCCGTCAACTCCGCCTGCATCGACCGCTCCATCGACACATACCACCACACTGCGCTCTCCACGGAAGTTCCGACGGTCAGATGACCGTGGTTGGTGAGGATCACGGCCTTGTTCGATCCGAGGGCATCCGCGATGCGAATCCCCTCCTCTTCGTCCAGCGCCACCCCGTGATACTCCTCGTAGATCGAGTGATCCTCGTGAAAGGCGCACGCGTCCTGAGTGATCGGCGTTAGGCGGGTGTGCAGCGAGGAGAACGCCTTACCGTTCAAACCGTGAGCGTGAACAGCTCCGATGACGTCGGGACGAGCCTCGTGAACCTTGCTGTGGATGACAAACGCTGCTCGGTTGAGCGGTCCGTCTCCGGAAATGACCGCGCCGTCCGACGCCACATGCAACAATTCCTCCGGCTGAACCTGGGAGAAGTGCCGCCCGAACGGCGCAGTCCAGAAAGTCTCCGGATCTTCTGGGTCTCGGGCGGTGATATGTCCCGAGATTCCCTCGTCCAAACCGAATTTCGACAAAATCCGATACCCGCCGATGACAGCGGTCTTGCGACGACGCCGCTCACTCTCGATATCGGTGAACTCGGGCGGTCCCGGAATTCCGGCCTGCTCGGCAATGCTCAGCGGGTGATTCATGCTGCGCTCCTGACTATTTGACGCCGTAACGTGCGAGGTACCGCGAGGACAGAATGCGGAGAATCCGGTCGAAGATGAAGCCCATGATGCCCAGGACGATGATGCCGACGAACGTCCAGTCGATCCGGCCGTAGTTTCGAGCCTGCCAGATCATCGAACCGATACCCTGGTCGGCGGCGACGATCTCCGCCGACACGATGGTGAGGAAGCTGTTGCCCATCGCCAGGCGAGCGCCCGTGACGATGCCGGGGATCGACGACGGCAAGACCACCGTCTTCATGATCTGAAGTTTGTTGGCACCAAGATTTGCCGCTGCCTGCAGTTTGTTCTCGCTGATCGCTACAGTCGCGGCAATCGTGCTGACCGTGACGATGAATACCGAGGTGTAGAAGATCAGAACAACCTTCGACGTCTCACCGATGCCGAACCAGACGACGGCGAGAGTGACAAACGCAATAGGCGGAATGAACCGGAAGAACTCGATGTACGGATCGAGGAGCTGTCGCACGATGGAAATGCGGCCCATCAGAATTCCGACGGGAGCACCGATCACGACACCCAGGAACCAGCCGATGAGAATTCGCTGACCCGATGCGGTGATCGACGACCACAGAACGCCGCTCTCCCACAGTTCCTGTGCCGCCGACCATACTTCGGCCGGTGATGCAATGGTGGTCGGCCCGTACCACCACGCCAGGAACGACCAGATGCCCAAACCGATTGCCGCTGAGGCTGCATACATCAGCGTCGCTTTGACAATCTTGGATCGCCGCGCCGACGAACGCTTTTTTGTCTCCGCCACCTTCGCTGTTCTCACACCGGCTGAACCACCGGTCACTACAGCCGTCACAGCTCGTCCTCCTCAATGCCTTGGTTCCGCAGCGACGCAACCACTTCTGCCCGAATGTCGTCCCGCAGCTTCTCGTAGAGCTCGATCACCTCGGGATCGTTGCGGTCTCGCGGACGAGCCGCATTGACCTCGTAGACGCTCTTGATCCGGGCCCGCGGGCCGGCCGACATCACGATCACACGGTCAGCCAACGTCAGTGCCTCGTCGATATCGTGAGTCACGAATACCACGGTGCAGCGGGTGTGCCGCCAGATACGGTCGAGTTCGGTCTGCAGAACCTGACGAGTCTGAGCGTCCAACGCACCGAACGGCTCGTCCATGAGAACCAACGACGGCTGGTTGGCAAGAACTCGTGCGATCTGAACACGTTGCCGCATACCGCCGGACAGCTGCGAGGGGAACTTCGCACCCGCGTGGGGCAAGCCGACCATCGCGAGGTACTCGGCCGCGATACTCGCCTGCTCGCTGCGGTTCGCTCCACGCATCCTGGGGCCGTAGGCCACGTTCTGGCTCACGGTCATCCATTCGAACAACGCTTCGGAGCTCTGAAACACCATGCCGGCGTGGCGGTTACTGCCGGCGACGACATCTCCGTCGCACACGATCTCGCCGGCGCTGGGTTCCACGAAGCCGGCCATGGACGACAGCAGCGTCGACTTGCCGCAGCCACTCGGACCGAGCAGACAGACGAATTCACCTGGCTGCACGTGCATGTCGATTCCGGCGACGATCTCCGCCGCGCCGAAGCTGATTCCGAGGTCGACCACGTCGATGGCAACACCGGTGTTCTTCTTGCCGGGGCCGGCTGTCCCCGCGCTATTCGTCGAGCTGGTCGTTGAACCACTTGTTGCGATACTCACTGTGCACCATCCTTGTACCAATCCAGAAGCATTGCCGATTCGAGATCCGGCTGGTCGCTGAGAACACCGATCGACTTGTAGAAATCTACGATCGATTGAGCCGACTCGACATCCGCAGCTTCGAGATTCACCACGGCGAAGTCGATCTCGTCCACCGCGGCAATAGTCTGATCCTCGCTGACGTTCACAGCCGCCTTGGTCGCGGACGCTGCCACGCCCGGATCCGACTCGACCTTGCGCGTTGCCTCGTCGAGCACCTTCGCGACGGTTCGCGCTGTCTCTTCGTTGGCCGACAACCACGGAGCCGTCGTGATCGCCCAATGATGATAGAACCAGCCGTAGTCTCCGGTTACTGCCACCACGTGGCCGGTTCCCTGATCCAGGGCGGTGGCCGGCCACGGCTCCCACAGGACAAACCCGTCGATGTCGCCGCGACTGAGCAGTGCGGGCATGTCCGTCGGGGTCGCCGAGATCATCTCGACCGAACCGGGGGCAATGGAATTGGCAGCGAGGTACTTGTCCGTCGAAATCTGGCTGAGACCCGGGACGATGCCCATCTTCTTGATCGCAGCCGGTGAGTCGACACCGTTACGCAGCACGACCTTGATGTAGTCACCCGACGCCTCGTACGAGTACATCGCGCGCAACGACGGATTCTGACGCAACTGGGCGATCGTTGTCGTATCGGAGCTACCGGCGATCTGGACCTGCCCGGTCGAGAGTGCGTCGACGGCCTCGCCACCACGACCGAACTGGACGAGTTCGACGTCCAAACCGGCAGCGTCGAACATGCCTTCCTGATCCGCTACGAAGAACGGAGCGTAGGAAGCATCGATTCCGACTGCGATACGCAGTGGTCCACTTCCGGCAGAATCAGCTGTGCTTTGCGTCGCCGGGCGGCTGCATGCGCCGGTTGCAACGGTCAGCAGCAGCGCAGCCGAAACAAGAGCAGTCCTTCCAAACTTTGACAGCGAGGCCATCTACTCACACCTTTGTTTGTGATCTGTGCCGCAGTTGCGGGTCGTGGAGAGCAAACCTAGCTGTGTGTACCTACACCCGAGAACCAACCGGGTCCACCGTGCGGACCGGGGACAGGAACTTACCTCGGCGAAACACTGCACCTGGAGGAACGTGCGGACCGAAATACTTCGGTAACACGGCCCTCGATCACAATGTCCACCGAATCACAATGTCCACCGAATTGTCTGCGAGCGCAGCGCACTGGCGACATTCTGCGCCGTCATCGAATAGATCGACGCACGCGCTCCGGCGCTGCCGCCGGCGACGTGCGGGCTCAGGAGGGTCGAATCGAATCCACGGAGCGGGCTCGAAATCGGTAGTGGTTCAACGTCGAACACATCGAGGGCAGCGCCGCCGACATGCCTGGAACGCAAGGCACGCGCCAATGCCGCGTCGTCGACGACAGCGCCGCGCGCCACATTGACCACGATCGCTCCGGTGGGCAACTGCGCAACTCGATGGGAATTGATCAGTCCCCGAGTTGATTCCGTAAGCGGGACGGCCAGCACCAGGACATCCGCGAGAGGCAGTAACTCGTCGAGTGACACAAACGTCGCAGCCACAGTGTCACGCGGTCTCGAACGCGCGGTGACATAGACGTCGCAACCGAAGGCGGCAAACAATTCTGCACACCGGCGGCCGATCGAACCAACACCTACGACGCCGACCCGGCGCTGCGCCAGATCGCGGCAATCGCGCGTCAGGATGGATTCCTGTGGCCATCGACCATCGGTAACCTCGTTGTGCGCCCAGAACATGGAGCGGCACAACACACCTGCCGCGAGCACTGCCCACTCCGCAACCGAGTTCGCGTTTGCACCGGGAGTATTCGCCACCGGAACTCCGGCGGCGCGCCAGGCTTCGGCATCGATGAAATTGGTTCCGGCACCAGGCTGTTGGACGAGGAGCACATTCCGGCCGAGCTCTGCTTCCTCCTTGCCCAGTGGCAGATCACCACTCCAGTCCCCCACCACGACGTCGCATGTCGGCAACTCCGCACGGAGCGCCCCCGTGGTGCGCTCAGGTAATCGAACTACCTCCGCCTCACCCCTGACGGCGTCACGGATTGCGGTACCGAGTCCGTTGTCGGCGTCGGCCGTCAGCAGAAGTACTTTCTTCACGAGAACTCCTTCGCTGTAAGACGATGACTGTACCTTCGAAAACGCGGAAGCCGGCCTCCCAATCGAGAGACCGGCTCCATTACGCAGCAGCATATTTGGCAGGAACTTCTCAGATAGCTGCCTTCGCGCTGGCTGATGCCTTTGCCAAGAACTCGAGGCTCAGCGGGTTGTACTTCGCTGCCTGCTCGTGCTGCGGCCAGTGACCGCACTCCGAGTAGAGTTCGAGCTGAGCGCCCGGAATATCCTCGGCCATCTTCTTCGCTTCCGGAACATCACCGAACGGATTTTCCTGACCCCAGACCACAAGAGTCGGCGCCTTGATGAGTGCCATTCGATCCGGGCGCAGCAGGTTCCGCTGGCGAACCTCCATCTCCTGCAGGGAAAGGAGGTTGTGGATGTTGGCGACAAAGTCAGGCTGATGGTAGATCCGGTGACGAGCCTGAACCAATTCCTCGGTTGCATCGGCGGGATCATGCATGAGCAACTGCATACGTGCGCGGGTCAATTCGATGTCGTCACTCTGGACGGCCTTCGCGGTCGACGTCTTGATGCGCTCCATGACTACCGGGTTCGCGACTGTTCCGCCTGCTGCCAGCAACTGCAGCGACAGAACACGTTCGGGCTGCTCGCTGGCCAGGTAGGCAGCGACCCAACCACCGAGGCTTTCACCCACCAAGTGCACACGGTCCAGTCCGACCGCGTCGAGGTAGTTCACCAAATGCTCGACGTAGCGCGGAATCTCGTACGGGTAGTCAGGCTTGCCGGTGTAACCATGGCCGAGCATGTCGATCGCGTGAACCCGGTAAGACTCGGCGTGCGGTGCAATATTGCGTGCAAATGCCTCGAGGTGTCCGCTGGTGCCGTGCAGGAAGATCACGGCCTCGTCACCGGATCCTGCCTGCAGAGAGCGCGTGGGCACACCGCCGGCGTCGACGGTCGTCAACTCGAAATCGAGCCCGGCAAGTTCGTTCCAGATTGTCATCAGAGAAACTTCCTTTACTGAAGGTGCAGATTATGTTGTTGCGCTGTCTGTTCCAGCTGGATCGAGAATCGTGACACCCATACCGGTGAGCCACTCGGGAATCGCTTCGTAGGCAAGGCGTTCACCCGGAACGTAGTCGAGCATCGCGGCCATCATGAGCCAGGTCCGCAACTCCTGCGCACCGTTGCCCGCCTCGTCTTCGATCTGCTGCGTCGTGAACTCGGCAAGCTCACTTGCCTTGCCGCTGGCAAACAGATCAAGAATTCGGTCATCGAACTCCGGAGTGATCGCGGCATCGGCTGCGCGGATGATCTGGCGTCGCCGGACGTCGTAGTCGGACCAGTTCTCCCGGCCGTCCAGCCAGGCTTGAACCATGAAATCCTCGTCCTCACCGTGCGGATCCCGCCAGTCCGGCCAGGGCAGACGATGAGACAATCCACCGGACGCGATCACCACGACCCGGGTATCCGCCGGATACGACGCAACGGCATCCCGCAGGGCCTTCGCCACTTCCTCACATCGCTTGAACGTCGGGAGGGGCGGCGCGAATACGTTGACCACCAACGGAACTATCGGAACATCGATTCCGTCGAGAAGGTACTGAATCGCGTGAGACTGACCATGATCGATCTGCAATCGCGCCGAGTAGGCAAGATCGAACCGGCCACCTTCGATCAGCTCGTTTGCAAGGTGCCTGGCGAACTCCACGTCGACCCGTTGCGGCCCCTTGGGTGTTCCTGACTCGCCACTGGAAATGCACTCTCCGACGCCGAGAGTGAACGCCGGAATCAGATCCAGCCAGAAACCGCGAAAGTGGTTGGAGCCGAAAATCAAGACAACATCGGGTTTCGACGCCGCGATCTTCTCCCGGCTCAGATACAGCGCGTCCCGGAAGCGTTCGGCCTCCGCCTTGTGCGTCGTCTCTTCCCAATGGGTGTTCATCAAGGTGCTGTGGGAGGCACCGATACCCAGAACTATCTTCGCCATCAGTCGATTCCTACTTCCTCGAGCGAGCGGGTGACGGTGTCGAGGGCCACTCGGATCAGATACTTCGTAAATCTCTCCGCCGCAGCCAGGTCCACAGTGTTCATCCCCATCGCGAAGTCCACCTCGAACGGTGCGTCGACCACCTTGGGCATACCCACCCGAATCGTCGGGATGCCGCGGCTGCGCAGGATGTTTGCGTCGGTGGCTCCACTCGCGTCGAAGAAGTCCTGATGCGGCTCTCCTTCGGCAGCTTCCCACGCGTGGACTGCGGCGCGGCGCAACCACATTCGAGGGTCGGAACCCTCACCGGGGATGGCAAGAACCTGTTCGACGTCGATCTGCAGATCCAGCGATTGTGCGATCTCCGCAACGACGGCTTTGAGTTCGCGCTTGGCCGCGGTGGGCGTCGTCCGCGGGCTGAGCCGTAGATCAACGGTAAGGCGCACCTGCTCGGGGGTGAACGACGCTGTTCGCTCCCACCCGCCGCGGATGTTGGCAACGATCCCCTGAGGCGCAACCAAACCGTCCTGATGCGCCGCCGAGTACTTCGGGAACCATTCCTCCAACTTGGCGACCACCTCGCCGGCTGCGGTAATCGCGTTGCGGTACGGCAACCGGTGGCGCGAGCCGACGTAGGTGTGCAGACCGTGCACCGTGATCTCGAACCAGGCCAGTCCCACTTCTTCCCAGGAGACCGTCCAGCCGGGCTTGGCGATCAACGCGCAGTCCGCCCACACTCCCTGTTCCAGGAGGAACGAGCAGCCGACGCCCTGGCCGGTGTTGCGTCGGGGGTTTCCGACACCGGGGCGGGCATTGGTCGGCATACCACCGGCGCCGAATCCGAGCACCAGGTCACCGCGGAGCGGAATACCGGCTGCGGCAATTGCTTCGGCCGCCGCGACAATGCAGACGGCGTGGCCTTTGGGGTTCGACGCACCCAATCCGATCACGTAGTTCTCGTCGAACTGGGCGTGCGGCGTCAGATCCGCTCGCAGCTCATTTCCCACCCACGGCAGGTCTTCCGCCGGATCGCCGGTCGTGACGGTGTCGATCGGCGCATACAGCAACAGGTCCGGTCCGGACCCGTCACCGCGGAGCCTTCCCCACGAGTTCGCTTGCCGATCATCGAGATCCATTGTGTGGGCCTCGATGCCCGACGCTGCCAGGACCGCCGTGATGTGGCGGGCCAGCGGTGCTTCGTCACCCGTCGGACTGGGAATGTTGACCACCGAAGTGGCGAGATCCCGCAATCGCGCACGATCGACATGGGCGTAGGCTCGCTCGACCCATTCCCGGCGCTCGTCGCCTAGGCCTGCGAGAGCATCGGCCCTCGCAGTGGTCATGGATTGACCTGATGTACCTGAGTATTGCTGCGCTCGCCGGCCAGCTGCCACAGCTTGGGAACTGCCACTGCAACAGCGGCACCGATAGCGACAGCCGTCAGAATCTTGAACATGTATCTCTCCTATTCGCTGGTGCCGGTGGGAATCTGAGCGTCGGCGACAGGGGCCGAGCGGGGCGTTGGCGTCCGGCGCTCTCGGGTGGGCCTGACCGGCGCCTTGGGGGTGTGCTTGGCCGCGTCGGCGATCTTCTCGGCGTACTCTTCCTCTGCCAGATTTCGCCACGTCGTCAGCGACACGTCCGGTCGGTACAGCTTCTCCGGCGGTGCGTCGGTGACCTCGACCATCCACGCATCCTGACCCGAGAACTGACCGTGGAACAGCCAGCGGATCGCGCCGAGGTACTTGGCGTAGAAGCCCAATTTTGCTGCGCCGGAGACGAAGTTGACCATGAGGCCGACGTACTTGTGGTTGTCTTCGTCCACCGGGACGTAGAACTCGTAGTGAATGAACTTGGGGTACGCGATGCGCAGGACACCCGGCATGGACAGTGAAGCAAAACCGGGGAAGTTCTGAGCTGCGATCACAGGATTGACGTCCAGACCGGCGCCGACGTTTCCGATCTGCGAAATCTGGGTCTCGTCCGGCTTCTTCTTCCACCACCGCTTGTTCGTCCAGGTTCCCACGCCCGGGAATTCCGCCTCCCAGTACACCTCTTCCTGCACGCGGTAGATCCAGCGTCCCTCCGGAACGATGCTCGTGATGTTCCACGTCGGCATCGGCTTGAACAGACGCCACAATGCGGTGCGGTGCAGGTACTTCGCATGTCCCTCGTCGAAACCGTTCTCACATGCGAAGCGCCAGTTGCCTTCTCGGGGCTGAATCCGACCACCGACGATACCCTTGTTCTCCACCAGCTCACGCGGCAACTGGTCGTCGATGGACGGCGCCGGCTCGTTGGCGATCGGGATGTACACCCACACCAGACCGAGTCGCTCCTCGATCGCATAGGTCTGGACGTTCAGCTTGCCGCAGATCTTGGAATCCGGACCGTCGGTGATGACCGCGGCCAGCTTGCCGTCAGTGAGCCGGTACGTCCAGCCGTGGTACGGGCAGCTGACAGTTCCCGGGAACTGCTGATCGCCCTCGGACAACGGAACGCCGCGGTGCGGGCACCGATCGTGCAGGGCATATGCCTTGCCTGCGTCGCGGATGATCGCCAGCTTTTCACCACAGATGGTGAAGCTCTTGGGGTCTTTGGTGATGTGGTTCGACCACGTGACCGGGTACCAGTAACCGCGGTATCCGCTGCCGGCTGCGTTGTAACCCGGCCATGCCGTCCAATCCTGCCGACCGGCCGCTCGTGGCCGCTCGGGCAGCGCGAACGTGGCTTCCGACGCCTCGACACCAGTCATGTGAAGTCCTCTCGACACTGAACGTTTGAATGAAACAGATCTTGGGTGAGATTGCGGTCTACGCCAATGGATTCGGTTCGCTCAGCAGACCCGGACCACCACAGCGGTTCCGACGGCACACAGCACGCCATTGTCCGAATGCTCCCGCAATGCCAAAGTTAGTTGGTCACTGTCGATTTGGGACACTTCACCCGACACCTCGAGTGTGGTTCCGACGGGCGCGGGCGCACGATTCTGCCAGGAGACGGACACAACTCCTTCGTATCCACCGGCAAAGTGTGACGCGGCACGAAAGAACAGCGTGCCCTGCAACTGGGCCATGACCACCGGTGCGGACAACCCCTCCGTCTGCGCATATGAGGCGTCGTAGTGAATACGGTGCGAATTGTGCGTCGACGCCCCGAATCGAAGGATCCGAACCGGATCGCAGACCAAGGTCACCGATTCGATCGGCGTGCCCACGACTACTGTTTCGGTCATCGGACGATGAACTTCTCGACGACCTCGGCGAATGCGCCGGACTGCGCACCCCGGTAGGTCTTGGTGACCGAGAGCAGCAGAAACTCGTCCGGAGCCCGGCCCTTGGTCGTCACGGTATCGAGTACTCGCCCTACGACGACAGCCTCACCCAGCGGGGCCGGTCGCAAGAAAGTCACACTCTGCCCGCCGGCCATCAAGCGCACGTCGATACCGTCTGTGCCCGGCACTTCGTCACGGAACATGCCGTCTGCTCGATACTCTCGATCGGAGCCACCTTGCGGTCCTCGCAAAAGCGAAGGCAGATACATCGGATGGACGGCAAATGCCGGGTGCTCCGGGTCGAGAAACCGGGGGTCCGTCTCGGCGGTGGCAACCGCAAACGCAACCGACTCCGCCGGACGCACCGTTCCCAACTCTCGCGTTTCCCGCGTACCGATCATCGCCTCCGCGCGATCACGCGCGTGCTCGAGTTCTGTTCTCATGCCAGCACGCTAGGCATTCGGAAGTCTCACAGCCACGAACCGGGTTCGCCTGCCGGACCGCGATACTTCCCATACCGCTCACCTCAAGGTCAGGTATAGCCATGGCTGATCAACCGAAGAGCTTGTACGCCAAAGCAGATGGCGTCACATTCCATTACTACGACCTCGGCGAGGGCGACCCCACGATTTTCCTGCACGGAGGCGGCCCCGGCTGCACTGCGTGGTCCGACTTCGGGCCAGTGGCACCGCTCTTCGCCTCGGATCGACGAGCAATTCTCGTTGATCTGCTGCAATACGGTCGGTCCGACAAGTGCACCATCGCCGGCCCAATGTGGGACTTCCACGCCGCCAAGGTGGTTGCCCTGCTCGACGAACTCGGAATCGAACGCGCAGACTTCGTCTGCAACTCGTGGGGCGGCACCATAGCGCTCAATCTTGCGGCAAAGTACCCGGAACGCGTTCGCTCCCTGGTGATCACGGGCAGCATGCCCGTCTTCTACGGTCCACTCGCGCCGCTCCCCGAGGATGGCCGTCGTGGCCGCAACGCCCGCGACGTCTACTACGGCGGCACCGGCCCCACCCTCGAAAAACTCCGCACCTTGATCACCAGTCTCGAATGGTTCGACGGATCGAAGTTGCCCGCCGAAACCCTCCAGATGCGATACGAGCAAAGTCTCGACCCCGAAGAAATGGCCCTGGCTGCCTCGGCGGACTCACCTCGTGGCGATTGGCAGGATCTCACAGCTGAACTCGGCCAGATCCAGGCGCCGACGCTCTTCGCCTGGGGCATGCACGACGCATTCCTCACCCCGGACTACCCGCTCATGCTTGCGCGGATGATTCCCCATGGCCATCTCTACATCATGGACAAGGCGTCGCATCATCTTCAGGAAGAACGACCATACGACTACTACAGTGTAGTTTCGGGTTTCCTTGACCAACAGCACAACTGAACGAACGGTGATCACCCCGACGGGCGGTGCACGGATCCGATTGGTACTGCTTCTCGGAATTCTCACCGCCCTCGGGCCGTTCACCGTCGACATGTATCTTCCTGCGCTGCCACAGATCACGCAGGAATTCGGCACGTCGGACACGATGGTTCAGCTGACCCTGACGGGCACACTGCTGGGTCTGGCTTTCGGCCAGTTGCTCATCGGCCCACTGTCCGACATCTACGGACGTCGACGTCCCCTGCTCGTGGGCACAGTAATTCACGTCGGCGCGTCGTTGGCCTGCTTCTTTGCTCCGTCCATCGAAGTCCTCACTGCGCTGCGAACCCTTCAAGGTTTCGGCGCCGCCGCGACAGGCGTGATCGCGATGGCAATCGTTCGTGATCTATTCACCGGACACGATGCGGCAGTTGTACTTTCGCGGCTGATGTTGGTCATGGGCGTAGCGCCCATCCTGGCCCCCTCCATCGGCGGGGCACTGATGTCCGTAACACAGTGGCGCGGAGTCTTTCTCGCTCTCTTCATCCTGGGCATCGCGATGATCGCACTCGCGGCAGTATCGCTGCCGGAAACACTTCCACCCGAGAATCGGTCGGGCAAGGGCATCGGCGCCATCGCGCGAAACTACATTGCGCTCGGCAAGGATGCCCACTTCATGGTGTTGGTGCTCGTGTGCGGTCTCGGCCGCGGCGTTTTGTGGTCGTACATCGCCGCGTCGTCCTACGTGATGCAGGAACAGTTCGGACTGAGCCCCACCGCATACGGATTTGCCTTTGCCGGCGGCGCCGTCGTTCTGATCGGTTCGTCCCAGCTCAACGTCGTGCTTCTCGGCCGGTGGTCGCCGAATTCCATCACGATCTGGGCAATGTGGGGCAGTAGTGCCGTCGGCGCTGCATTTGTTGTTGTTGCCGCCACCAACTCGTGGGGATTCGTCGGGTTTGCCGTCCCCATCCTGCTGATGCTCTGCGCAACGGGTTTTGTCATGCCCAACGCACCGGCGGTTGCACTGTCCCGTCACGGAGAAGCCGCAGGCTCAGCAGCCGCGCTGATCGGATTTGCGCAGTTCGGCGCTGCCGCTGTGGTTGCGCCCATCGTCGGCCTTCTCGGCAACACCAGTCTTGCCGTGGCCATCTCCATGACCGGGGCTTCGGTTCTCGGCGTGATCGCGCTGCTCTGCGTGCGTCGATAAAACGGTTATGCCGAGCGTTCGAGAACCGATACCTTCCGGCTGATCCCTTCGGCCGCCGCGCGCAACGGTTCGGCAAAACGCTCGGTGTCCATTCGATACCGCGGACTCGACACACCGATCGCGGCAACTGCTTCACCAAGTCCACCGAAGATCGGGGCAGCGATACTCGATGTTCCCAGGCGAACCTCCTCGGTCTCGACCGCCAACTGCTGCGAACGAACAGCGTCGAGTTGCCTACGTAACCCGTCTTCCGAGTTCACCGTCCGATCGGTGAACTCGACAAATCCGTTGCCTGTTACCGCTCGAAAAACGGAATCCGGTGAGTACGCGAGTATCGCTTTGCCGGTTGCCGTGGCATACATCGGCAGCCGGCCAGCCACCCGCGACGGCAGGTCCACCCCGTGATGACCGGAGATCTTGTCGATGTACAGAACATCGAGGCCGTCGCGAATCGCGAGGTGAACCGTCTCCCGGGTCGCCGCGTGAAGATCCTGCACATACGTCAAGGACACCTCGCGCAGAATACGTTGACGAGGAACCAACTGCCCCAGTTCGAAGAGCCGTAACCCCAACCTGTACTTGGTTCCGACCCGTTCCAGTAGACCAAGAGACACCAGTTCACCGGCTATTCGATGCACCGTCGCCTTCGCAACACCACTCCGATTCGCAAGTTCGGTCAGCGACAGCGCACCCGAATCCGCATCGAAGGAATCGAGTATCAGGCGCGCTTTCCCCAGCAACGAATGCATCGCCGAGCGCCTCCAGTACACAGAATGTGGTCCACCCAGCGGACCAAGTCTGCTCCAGTCTACTGAGGCATCAGATCTCCGCGCCCACGAATTGGCTGTTGTACAGACGGAAGTACGCGCCGCGGGATTCGAGCAGAGCCTCATGGCTCCCCTGCTCCACGATCCGGCCTTCATCCATCACCACGATCAGGTTCGCATCACGAATTGTCGAAAGACGGTGCGCGATGACAAAGCTGGTTCGGTCGTTGCGCAGAACCGCGGTGGCGCTCTGGACCAGCAGTTCGGTGCGCGTGTCCACCGAACTGGTCGCCTCGTCGAGGATCAGGATGGACGGCTGCGAGATGAAGGCGCGGGCGATAGTGATGAGCTGCTTCTCGCCCGCACTGACGTTGCTGCCTTCCTCGTCGATGACCGTGTCGTAACCCTCAGGCAGAGAGTGCACGAACTTGTCGACGTAGCTCATCTCGGCCGCACGACGAATCTCCTCGTCGGTGGCACCAGGCTTGCCGTAGGCGATGTTCTCGCGGATGGTTCCACCGAACAGCCATGCGTCCTGCAGAACCATGCCGATCCGTGAGCGCAGATCGTCTCGCGTCATGTCGGCGATGTCGATGCCGTCCAAAGTGATTCGGCCCGAATTGAGTTCGTAGAACCGCAGGATGAGGTTGACGAGGGTGGTCTTGCCTGCGCCGGTGGGTCCGACGATCGCAACCATCTGGCCCGGCTCGGCAGTCAGGGACAGGTCCTCGATCAGCGGCTGTTCCGGCTTGTAACTGAAGGTGACGTTCTCGAACTTGACGCGACCCTTGTCGACCGTGGGCGACTTCGCGCTCTTCGGGTCCTCCGACTGCTCGTCTTGGTCGAGCAGCGCGAAGACCCGCTCGGCCGAAGCGACGCCGGACTGCAGCAGATTGGTCATCGACGCTATCTGCGTGAGCGGCTGGGTGAACTGCCGCGAGTACTGGATGAACGCTTGCACATCGCCGAGCGTCATCGTTCCGGATGCGACGCGCATGCCACCCACCACTGCGATGGCGACGTAGTTGAGGTTGCCCAGGAACATCACGGCCGGCATGACCAGACCGGAAATGAACTGCGCCTTGAAGCTGGACTCGTACAGATCCTCGTTCTGCTTGCGGAAGCGCTCCTCGACCTCCTGCTGGCGACCGAACACCTTGACCAACTCGTGGCCGCTGAATGCTTCCTCGACCTGCGCGTTGATTCCGCCGGTGCTCTTCCACTGCGCCACGAAGTGCTTCTGTGAACGCTTCGCGATAAACGCCGTCACCATGATCGACAGCGGAACAGTTGCCACCGCGATCAAGGCGAGCAGCGGTGAGATCCACAGCATCATCACCAGAATGCCCAGGACGGTCATCACCGACATGACCAACTGGCTGAGCGTCTGCTGCAAGCTCTGCGCGACGTTGTCGATGTCATTGGTCACGCGTGAGAGAACATCACCGCGGGCATGGGTATCGAAGTACCGCAAGGGAAGTCGGTGAATCTTCTGCTCGACGTCCTCACGCAGACGACGAACGGTTCGCTGGACCACGATGTTGAGCAGATACGCCTGCAGCCAACTGAACAGCGACGCGCAGACGAACAGCAGCAGCACGATCATCAAGACCTTGCCGACTGCGTCGAAATCGATTCCGGTTCCAGGCACAACTGCCATGCCGGACACCATGTCGGCGAGCTGACCCTGCCCCGAAGCGCGCAATCCTTCAACAGCCTGTTCCTTTGTCGTCCCCGGCTGGAGTTGCTTGCTGACGATTCCGTCGAAGATCAGGTTGGTGGCGTTTCCCAGGATCTTCGGAGCGATCGAGGAGAGTACGACGCTTGCGGTCACCAAAGCGAAGATCAGGACGACGATCGGCTTGTCGGGGCTCAAGCGACCGAGGAGACGTTTGAGCGAAGGGCCGAAGTTCATGGCCTTCTTTGTGGGATCGCCGCCGCCGGGCGGGCCGATGGGAGGCGAGGAAGTCGGTCGATTGCTCATGATGCGTCCTGTACGGCTAGCTGAGAGGCGACGATTTCGCCGTAGGTGGGACAACTGACCACGAGTTCGTCGTGCGTGCCGATCCCCACGATGGCGCCGTCGTCGAGCACGATGATCTGATCGGCTTCCACGATGGTGGAAATGCGCTGCGCGACAACGACGATGCAGGCGTCTTGCGTGACCGGCCGGAGCGCCGCACGCAGCCTCGCATCAGTAGTGAGGTCGAGTGCCGAGAAGGAATCGTCGAACAGATAGATCTGTGGCTTACGCACCAACGCTCTCGCGATGGCGAGTCTCTGACGCTGGCCACCCGATACCGTCGTACCGCCTTGTGCCACCGGTGTGTCCAGGCCTTCGGGCATGGCGCGGACGAAGTCGGCGGCTTGGGCGATCTCGAGGCACTCCCACAGCCATTCGTCGGTAGCTTCGGGGTTTCCGTAGCGGAGATTGGTGGCGACAGTGCCCGAGAACAGATACGGCTTCTGCGGAACCAGACCGATCACCGAGCAGAGCAGTTCCGTGTCGATGTCGCGGACGTCGACTCCTCCCACCGATACCGATCCGGAGGTGGAGTCGATCAATCGTGGAATCAGGTTAAGCAGAGTGGTCTTTCCCGATCCGGTGCCGCCGATGATCGCCGTCGTCTTGCCGGGTTCGGCACGGAACGTGATGTCGCGCAATACAGGTTCCTCGGCTCCGGGGAACTGGAACTGAGCGCCACGAAGTTCGACGACTCCCGGGTCCTTCAGTTCTCGGACCGGATTCTCGGGCGGAATCACCGACGAATCCGTGTCGAGCACCTCGGAGATACGTTCGGCGCACACCGACGCACGCGGCAGCATCACCGCCATGAAAGTGGCCATCATGACGGCCATCAGGATCTGCATGATGTAGCTGAGCATCGCGGTGAGCGAGCCGATCTGCATCGAGCCCTCGTTGATCTGATGGCCACCGAACCAGATGACCGCGACGCTGGTGACATTGCTGATCAGCATCACGAGCGGGAACATCAGTGCCATGAGGCGGCCGACGCCGAGTGCAGTCTCCGTCAGCTCACGGTTGGCATCGCCGAAACGCTCTACCTCGTACGGTTCCCGTACAAACGCTCGGACGACACGGATGCCCGTGATCTGTTCGCGAAGAACACGGTTGACGGCGTCGAGGCGGCCCTGCATGACCCTGAATCCGGGGACCATCCGGGCAATCAGGAAACCCATCGAGACTACGAGAAGCGGGACGCTGATCCCCAGGATCCAGGACAGATTCAGGTCCTGGCGCAGAGCCATGATGATGCCGCCGACGCACATGATCGGCGCCATGACGAGGATGGTGCAACTCATCACGACCATCATCTGCACTTGCTGGACGTCGTTGGTGTTGCGGGTGATCAGCGAAGGCGCACCGAAGTGCCCGACCTCTCGGGCCGAAAACGTCCCGACCTGATGCAGCACCGAAGCCCGGAGATCGCGTCCGACGCCCATGGCAACTCGCGCACCGAAGAAGACGGCCCCCACCGAGCACAGGATCTGCGTGAGCGTGACCATCAGCATCATCCCGCCGGTGGAGAGGATGTAGCCGGTGTCGCCTTTCGTCACGCCGTTGTCGATGATGTCGGCGTTGAGACTCGGAAGGTAAAGGGCCGCCATAGTCGAAATAAACTGCAGGACGACAACGCCCGTGAGTTCACCCCGGTACGGCATCAGATAAGTGCGCAGCAGCCTGATCAGCATAGTGAGCGAAGGTTACCAATCCTGGCCGACATGTGCCGCTGGATATTTCGATACACAAAAACTGCTGTGCGCCTTTATTAACCGCGGGGGGTTAATAAAGGCGCACAGCAGAGATCAAGCAGATGCGGACTGAAGCTCCGCTTCCTTTTCTTCACGGAGGGCCTTGCTGAGCTTCTCACCCTCGATGTCGACGTTCGGCAGAATCTTGTCCAGCCACTTCGGCAGCCACCACGCCTTGTCGCCGAGCAGTGCCATGACGGACGGGATGATCACCATGCGCACGATGAAGGCGTCGAAGAACACCGCCGCGGCAAGCGCGAAGCCGATCGACTTGATGAACGAGTTCGGTTCCGCGATGAAGGCACCGAACACGGAGATCATGATGACCGCGGCCGCACTGACGACCCGGGCGCCATGGTTGAAGCCGATGGTCACGGCCTCCTTCGCGCTCGCGCCGTGGACGTACTCCTCACGCATACGCGTCACGAGGAACACCTGGTAGTCCATCGCGAGTCCGAACACCACACCGATCAGGAAGATCGGCATGAAACTCACGAGTGGTTGCGGGTTCGAGATGATGCCCAACCAACCGTGCTGGAAGATCGCCACCGTCGCACCGAATGTCGCGAGCACGCTGAGCAGGAAGCCGAGCGTCGCCGTCAGCGGAACCAGGATCGAACGGAACACCAAGAGCAACAAGATGAATGCAAGGCCGACGACGACGGCCAGGTAGGGCACCAATGCATCCTTCAGCGTGTCCGAGACGTCGCCTTCGAGTGCGGTCTGACCGGTGATGCCGTAGCTGACGCCGATCGAATCGTTGAGTCCGCCTTCGGCTCCACGAAGGCTGGACACCAGATCCATCGTGGCGGGGTCGGTCGGACCACTCTTCGGAGTGATCAGTACCTGCGCGGTGTCGCCGGCCTCGTTGACCCCGACGACCTGTGCGTTCTGGACGTCATCGAAGCCCGAGATGGTCGAGACGACCTCCGCAAAGGCCTCCCCGGCGGGAACGCTGGCCCCCTTCGCGTCGACAACGGCGATAAGCGGTCCGTTGCGACCGTCACCGAAGCCCTCGTCGATCAGGTCGTATGCCTGACGCGCACTGGTCGCCGGGTCACCGGTGGCCTCCGACGGCAGTGCCAGGCTCAATCCCGTTGCGGGCAGAGCCAATGCGCCCAGAAGCACTACTCCACCGATCAGCGGCACGAGCGGACGACGGACGACGGCACTGATGAAGCGCAGAGCCAACTTCGGCTTGCCCGAATCTTCGTCTTCGGACTCCTCAGCGCGCTTGCTGAGGAAGGGAATCTTGCCGGCAAAAGCCTTGCGTCCGAACATACCCAGGATCGCAGGCAGCAAGGTCAAGGCGATCAGAACCGCGATCAGCACGGTAAAGGCCGCTGCCGCACCCATATCGGAGAGGAACGGGATGCCGACGACGCGCAATGCAACCAGCGCGATGATGACCGTCAAACCAGCGAATACCACTGCGGAACCGGCGGTTCCGACGGCGCGACCTGCTGCTTCGGCACGGTTGTCGGTAAGGGTGAGCTCATGCCTGAACCTGGACATGATGAACAGCGAGTAGTCGATCGCCACGGCCAGACCGATCATGATCGCCAACGTCGGAGTCATCGAACTGAGATCCATGAATCCGGTGGCAACCGTGATTCCGAGGCTGCCGATAGCGATACCGATGATCGCGGTGAGGAGCGGAAGCCCCGCGGCCACAAGCGAACCGAACGTGATGGCCAGAACGACAGCGGCAACGGCGATACCGATCAGCTCGGTGACACCACCGGGCATCTCCGCTTCCTGAGCAGCAGAACCACTGACCTGGACGTTGAGTCCCTCGGCCCGACCGACATCGGCTGCGGAGTTGATCGAATCACGCAATGCCTGATCGAGATCGGCGAAGTCGCCGCTGAACGGAACCTCGACGTACCCGACTGTGCCGTCGGCACTGAGCGGCGACAACGCACGCGCGTCGTCCACGGCCTGTGTCTCGGAAGTTCCAGCCGCAGCAGCCTTTTCCTTGAACATCGCAACCATGGAGTCGTTGCCGGTAACCGGATTGACCAACGCCTTCGCGGCCTGTTCCGAAGTGGCAGTCGCCGGGTCCACCTTGGCAGAGTCGGCGACCTTGTCGATGCCACGAATACTCGCGAGCATGTCGTCCATGGCCTTGACGTTCGCCGGATCGGCCAGCGTCGTGCCTGCCGGAGCTTGCACTACGTATCGCGCGCTCAGCGAATCCATAGGATTGGGCGCGTCGGGAAAACGCTCCGCCATCAGGTCTTGCGCCTGCTGCGCCGGGGTTCCCGGAATGGAGAACGAATCCTTGGTGGGGCCGGACAGAGTCGCTGCCCCGACGCCCATCAGGACCAGGATTATCAGCCAAACGCTGAGGACCGCGCCTTTTCGCCGGTAGGCGAACTTGCCGATCCGATAAAGATAGGTGGCCACGACGGGCTCCTTGCTGTTTCGGTGCGTGTACGTGGACAGGTATTACGTGTGGGGCTCAGAGACGAGGCATCTCAGGGACGCGACATCTCAGGGACAGGCGGCGGCGCGGGCAACCCGGCACGAATCTGCCGAAAAGCGTCGTGAACCAACTCTTCCGGACTGGAAGCCTCCGACTTTCCGCCAGTCCAGACGTCGATCACCGATTTAGCGGCTCCGCCCACCGCTCCCAGGAGGAGCGTCGGGTACAGGTCCTTCTCGGCGTCGGTACCGGTGCGTTCCGCCAATGCCTGAACTACTGCACGGTTGATCCGCTGATGCATGTCTGCGGCATCCCGGTAGAGCGCGGGACTCGAATCCGACAGCAGCCAGATACTTGCCTTCTCACTCCCACTCGGACCTGAGTCGTTCACGATTTCGACCACAAGTTCTTCGAGGACGTCGAGAATTGGTTCGTCCGCGGGCCGTGACGCAAGCGCCTCGATCCACAAAGTCACCGATTCCTCGAAACTGGCGAGCACTGCCTCCTCCTTGCTGGAGAAGTAGTTGTGGAACGTCCTCGTCGACACTCCGGCCTCGGAGGCGATTGCGTCAGCGGTGACGCATTCGATCCCCAGCGCACGAGCGAGCCGTGCTGCCGCGCCGCTGAGTGCGGCACGGGTTGCTGCCTTCTTGCGGTCACGAAGGCCTTGTTCGATGATCACCCCAACACGGTACCGAACTTGCAGAGCTCTGCAACTTTGCAGAGGTCTGCAATATTGTGCGATCGAACACACGGCACGGAAACTCGAGGCGTACCTCACACTCACGCACGGCAAATGCCTGAACAGCGCGACAGAGAGAGTTGCGAGCAACTCCACCGCCTGACGCCCCCTGCCAAGTTGACGCGTGAATCAACATGGCCTGACATACTTTGCGGTGAATTAACCGTAATTTGCTCGGCGAAGGAATCTGATGGACCCGCTCCTGCACACCTGGCCGGTTTCGTCCACGGTGATGCTGTGGGGATCGAAGTCCGGACGAGGCTCCGTACTACGTCTCGTCCGTCTCACCATCGGGTTCTGCTCACTCAATTTCTCGATCGTGGCGTTCCTGTTTCTCCTCAGCGGAGAGGGCCCGGACGGACCGTTTGCGCGCAGTTGGCTCGTCGGCATTGCGGCCGTCAACCTGATCCCTACGATTCTCTGGTTTGTCGGCCGAATCAGAGGTTCACGCATGCTCAAGCTCTACGGACTGTGGGCGGATCTCGGAACTGCCTCGGTTCTCATCACCTTCACCAGCCATAACGCCGCCCTCTTCGGCGCGGCACTCTTTGTCGCCACCGGCGCCTACTTCACCTATTTTCTCGATTACCGCTGGTTGGCCTTCCATCTCGCCTTTGCCACGACATTTGTCATCGCCCTGACGGTGCTCGGCCTGACGAACGGCGACTACTCGACAACCAGCGTGATCGCACGCACGGACGTCGTCCTGTGTGCCGTGATCTTCATTCCGGCCACGATTCAGTTCACTTGGCGGCAATTACTCGCGCGCGCAACGGGATCCAAAGTGGATGCGCTTACCGGCCTGTTGAACCGACGAGGACTGTGGGACATGTCGGAGCGCATCTGGTCGGTCGCGTCGGCAAATCGTGCCGACATTGCTGTTGCCGTCGTCGACATCGACAAGTTCAAGGCGGTGAACGACACGTTCGGCCACGAAGTCGGTGACGCCGTCATCATCCGGACCGGAACGCGCCTGCAGGCGCATGTGAACGGTTTCGGTTACGCCGCGCGCACCGGCGGCGAGGAGTTCACCGTTGTGATGATCGGTACTCCGTACGGACTTCGCAAACGAATCGCGACGCTCCCCAAAGCCGTGGTGAACGCCTCCGACGACCCCCTGGCCACGGTCAGCGTCGGCGCAGCGACGCTACCTTTCATCCCACATCAGGAAGAGTTCGACTACAACGAGTTCTCCCGAGCAATCGTTGCGGCCGATCATCTGATGTACGACGCAAAATCCGCGGGAGGCAACACCGCGAACACTGCTCCTATGGCAGTTCCGCGTCGACGGGCACACTGAAACCGGGCTGTATCAGCGCCGATTCCACGCCTCGGGATCTGCCGTCAGTTCGTGAATGAACTCGGGCAACTCTCCACCTGCAACATCGGTGAGTGTGACATTTTCGAGCACAGCACGGAGGTTGACTCGCACTGCAATCCACACCTCCTTGAGGGGCGTTGCCGGTCCCCCGTAGTCGACGTCTTCCGGTCGCTGACCCCGAATCGAAGCCAGCGGTCCCTCGACAGCTCGTATGACGTCGGCAATCGTGATCTCGTCCGCGGACCGAGCGAGCCAGTATCCCCCGTCCGGGCCTCGACGGCTGTTGACCAAGCCGCCGCGCCGCAGGTCCGAGAGCACCGCTTCCAGGAACTTGTGGGGTATTACCTGGGATTTGGCGAGAAACTCGGCCTTGGCCGGGTCAGGACCAACTGCCGCGAGCTCGACCAGAGTCCGCACGGCGTAGTCCACCTTCGCGGTGATATGCACCGGCAATTCCTACCATCGTTCTATGAATAGTCGCAACAAACCTGCGAGTTCTTCGCCGCAAAGGGTTCCCTGACGTTACATTTTGATGCATGATGTAACGATCAGAGCTAGAGGACAGGACAAATCGCGTGTGGGAAACCCTTCTCGAATCATGGAAGTCACTGCTCGAACCGCTCCATGATCCCGTTACGCTCGCAATCCCCGCGTTTGTCATCTTCCTCGCAATCGAATGGTTCGCGGCCCGTGCGCTCGAAGATCATCCCGACGACGCCGACGGACGCGCACGGCCGGCACAGGGTGGCTACCGAAGCGCCGACGCCAGAACCAGCGTTCTACTCGGACTCGTGTCGATCGCAACGAGCACCTTCTGGAAAGTGCTGGCGCTGATCGGCTATTCCGCAATCTGGGTGTATCTCGCTCCGTGGCACCTCTCGCCGACTGCCTGGTACACCTGGGTGATCCTGCTGCTCGGAATCGACGTCCTCTATTACGCGTATCACCGCATCGCACACCGAGTTCGAGTCATCTGGGCCACACACCAGGCTCACCATTCGAGCGAGTACTTCAATTTCAGCACCGCACTGCGGCAGAAGTGGAACAACAGCGGTGAGATCATCATGTGGTTGCCGTTGCCGTTCCTCGGGATCCCGCCGTGGATGGTGTTCGTCGGCTTCTCCGTCAGCCTCGTCTACCAGTTCTTCGTCCACACCGAACGTGTCGGAAAACTCTGGCGGCCCATCGAATTCATCTTCAACACGCCGTCACACCATCGCGTCCACCACGGCTCCGACGCCGAGTACCTCGACCGCAACTACGCCGGAATCCTCATCATCTGGGACCGGATGTTCGGAACCTTCGCAGCCGAAACCCACCGCCCCACCTACGGACTCACGACGCCGGTCGGAACGTACAACATCTGGAAGCTCCAAACGCGCGAATATGCTGCCATTGCTCGCGATTGGAAGGCGTCGACATCGTGGCGGCAGCGAGCCGGCTACGTGTTCGGCCCGCCCGGCTGGGCGCCGAAAGCCGAGGTCACTTCAGCAGAATCCACAGCCCCGTCGCACTGAGCAGGAGCAGAGCGACCGCGAGAGTTGCTCCCATACCCAAAGCGGGCGTTGCCTTTTCGGCCGAAAACTGGGCCAACCGCCTGGGCCGCGACCGACGTTCGTAGACCGTCACCGCGACGACGAGCACGGCAGCGACGGACGGGCCGATCAGGGCCACCGACCCGAACTGCGGCAACCATCTCAGACAGGCGGCAGACAAGCCGAGGATCGACAGACTCGTACGCACGAACGAGAGCGATGTGCGCTCGGACTGCAAGCCCTTGTCCGGAGGCTTGACACCTTCCGACGGTTCCAGCGCGGTCAATCAGTTCACGACCTCGACCACCAGGACGGTCGCGCAGATCACCAGCACGATGCCGACGACCGGCGCCATGAGCGGCACCGGCAACGAGCGCTCAGTTCGCAGTGCACGCTCGGCGCTGATCCAGTGGACAAAGGAAGTGATGGCGATCAGAGCACCGCCGACGAGCAACAACGCGGCCAAGCCGGAACGAACCGTCGGGTCGAGAATGTCGCCGCCGAACGCTTCGAGTCCGACGCCCGACGCGACGAAGGCCGTTGCAGTGCGGATCCAAGCCAGATATGTCCGCTCATTGGCGAGCGTGAACCGTGGATCGGGGTCTTCGCCCGTTCGGAACGGTCTCCACCGGGGCATCACCTGTTCATTCCGTCCGGGCAGAGATCGCACACTGCCTTCGGAACGGACAAGAAGAAAGGAAGGTCATGTCCTTAATCTTCCCTGCCCGCCCCGAAGCAGTGCGAATCGGGTGGACGTAATTCAGCTCGCGGCGAGTGAGACCAGGAAGTCCACCGAGCCGCTGCCGTCGACGGTGACGAAACCGAGGGACGGAGGCTCGACTCCGAAATCGGTCCAGGTGACCGGAATCGAGCCCGATGCGATCAGCGAATCACCCGAATGCAGCACGGTCATGTCGACCGACACCGGCTTGGACTGACCCTTGAGCGTCAGCGTTCCTGACACCGTGACCGTCGCCGTTGTTCCGTCCGTCGGTACAGCAGACAAGTCCACCGGCGAGTCGATCGTGAACGTCGCCGTCGGATACGTGCTGGTATCCATCACATTGCCTGTGAACTGGCCGTCGCGCCGATCCGAGTCGGTCTTGATGCTTGCCACCTGCACCGTTACTTCGCCGGAAGTGAGCTTTTCACCCTCGACAACCGCGTTTCCGCTCACCTCGCCAGTGGTTCCGACGACGGTCACACTCGATCCGTTGAGAATCTCGTGCACGGTGTACCCAGCTGCCGTCTGGTTGTCCCCCTGCCCGGCGACGACGGTCCATTGCCCGTCGATCGATCCGGACGCCGCCTCCGCGCCCTCAGTGGACACCACGGCCGCCGGTGCATCGTCTTCAGCGATGAACTTCCCGTACGCCCACGGCCCCACGAGCAGGGCGAGTACGACCACAACTACTGCTCCGCCGATCCACCAGATCTTTTTCATGGGCTCGACGATAGTTGCAGCTTCAACAGTTGTCAGGACTTACGACCTGGGAGAACCCTGTGAAAGTGCTCCACGAACATCGAAGGGTGAGCCGCGTCTACAGCCATTAGTAATCATTTGGTAAAGTCGACTGTGCATTCCGGCCCCCAGCCTGGAATGCCTGGGCCGTGCGCATCGAATCATGCATCGATCCCGATGCGCACGGTCTGCCCGAAACACGAATCACACCGATCGAGGGAGCTCGCGATGGCGGACCTGACGCTCCTGACCGACGACGAGTTACGCGAGCGTCGGATCGCCCTCAGTCGATCCCTCACTACCGCAGCAGATTTGATCCCCACCCCGCCACCTTCGTTCTTCGAGAAGCTGAAGCAGGACATCGATGCCGCCGCTGCAGAGTGGATCGCCCGCCGCTACTGAACGTTCGAATTGCGCACACAGAACCGGTTTTCGATTTCCTCACCGGTTCACCCCGCAAGGGTGATGATGCAGCGGACGGTCACCGGCACCATGACTTCATGGACTCCCCGACCGACTCAATCGCACAAGGTTTCACGCCGGCACACGCTCAACTGGCGAGATCGGCCGGAGTTCCAGCAACGCTCGCCGCTGAGAGTTACGTGGAAGCCCTCGCCCGGATCGTCTATTACTGGGGCTATCCAGCTGTGGACACCTTCGGCCGTACAAACATGTGGGAGATCATGGATGGCAAGACCGGACTCCAACTCGGTCTTCTGCCAGGCGCCGCCAAGAATTACACAGGTGCCCTCACCGACTACATGAGCCCGGCGCAGCGGTGGGTCGTCTCACCCAACAACGACACGATCTACGGCGCAGGATTCGCCGATCTCACCGACGAAACCGCAGTGATACAGACCCCGACCGAGGTACCCGACGGCCATTACTGGACTATCCAGATCGTCGACGTGCTGACCAATGTGACTCACCAACTTGGTTCGGCGACAGGCACTCCCGGCGGAAAGTTCCTTCTGGTCGGACCTGATTGGGATGGCGAGTTGCCGGAAGACTTCCTCGATGTGCTTCGATCACCGACGAACGTGGCTGGTGTCTTCCCTCGCAGTTTCGCAGCACGTTCCGAGGCGTCCAAGCAGCAGGCGCGGTCGGTGCTCGACCAGATCGGCATGTACCCGTTCAGCGAGGATCGCCCCGGCCCGCGGTCCTTCGGCTACGAGGCCCACGCCGCGAACTCGATCTACCCTCAGGGCGTCACCGCCGAAATGTTGGCGGCCGATCCCGACGCCAGTCGACCTCAATGGGTGAAGCCGGAATCTTTCTGGACCGATCTTGCAGCAATGCTCGATTTCAACCCGACCATGGGCGCAGCAGACACCCCGATGGCTGATCAAGCCAAGACGCTTGTCGCACTGCATCGTTCGGACAAGTCGTACCGAGCGCTGCTCGACCGCGCCGCGCTCCGCGCCGACGTCGCCCTCCATCAATCGGCGAGCTACGTCCAAACCGGGGTCGACGCAGGCAACGGATGGCAACGGCAACGCAACAGTGGCCTGTGGGGCACCGACTGGTTCGGACGGGCGCTCGCGGCCGTCATCTACATTTACGTCAACGACTTTCACGAGGCTGTCTACCTCATCCGGGGTACCGACCACGACGGAGCGTTGCTCCACGGCCGCGAGCGGCACACCATGACCTTCACAGAAGACGCACTCCCACCCGTCGACCGCAGTCGCGGCGGCTTCTGGTCTCTGACCATGTACGACAAGGACGCATTTATGCTCGCCGACGCACCGGGTAACCGCGTCAACCTCGGCACCGTCAATCTCGACGCGGGCGATCTCGTCTTTCGTGACGGGAAGCTCACCTTGCACCTGTCTCACGACGAGCCGACCGATCCGGATGCTCGTGCCAACTGGCTACCCGCTCCGCACGACGAATTTCGACTGATCATTCGCAGCTATGTCCCCGACAAATCAGTCCTCGATGAAACCTACCGATTCCCCGACGTCGTCCGAGCAACGGGACTATAGGCGCCACCAAGCACAAAAAAGCTCCCCACCTGCGTGAACAGGTGGGGAGCTTTGGCGGTGGCGGAGGGATTTGAACCCTCGGACGGGGGTTACCCGTCACACGCTTTCGAGGCGTGCTCCTTAGGCCGCTCGGACACGCCACCGTTGGTGACTTTACCGGATGGAGTGCCCGTGGCTGAAATCGCCAGGTGGAGCGGTATTACGTGAGCTTGTCCTTGATGCTGGAAGCGGCGTCCTTGACCTTCTCGCCTGCATCCTTGACGGCCGATTTCACCTGGTCGCCCTTGCCTTCGTTTTCGAGGTCCCGGTCACCGGTAGCGCTGCCAGCAGCTTCCTTGGCCTTGCCCCCGAGGTCTTCGGCCTTGTTCTGAGCCTTGTCTGCGATTCCCATGAGTACTCCTCTGTGAACGCGAACGAATCGCCTTCCGACGATCCGCCGATGCCCTGACGGCATCTGCCTCCACCATGCCCTCGATTGATGGATCCGGCTACCCGAGTGTGCGATCACTCTCGATGGGGAATACCGAATTCAGGCCCGCTGCTCGCGGAAGAAATCTTCCAAAAGCCCAGCGCATTCGTCCTCGAGGACCCCGCCGCGCACCTGCGGCCGATAGGTCAATCTTTTATCTCGAACTACGTCCCATAATGATCCGACGGCTCCGGTTTTCGGCTCCCACGCCCCGAAAACGACCCGAGAAACCCGGGCGAGGACCAGAGCGCCCGCACACATCGTGCATGGCTCGAGGGTCACGGCAAGCGTCGCACCTTCCAGGCGCCAGCCGTCACCGTAGGTTTTTGCGGCAGCACGCAACGCGAGGATTTCGGCGTGCGCGGTCGGATCGGACGACGCTTCCCTGGCATTGGAGGCCCGAGCAACTTCGACGCCGTCTGCGTCGAACACCACTGCCCCGACCGGGACGTCTGCGTCGGAGGCGGAACGTGCGGCCACGATGGCCGCACGGATCATGCGCTGATCGTCAGCAAGAGTCATCTAGCGCGGGAGCTTGTCGAGCGCTGCGCCGAACTCGGATGCGAACCCGAGTCGCTGCGCGATCATCCCCAACTGCTCGTCCGGATAGAGATCGGTCTCGGCCGCGATGACGGCGAGCACGGGTTCCGGCAGGCCCAGATCGGCCAGCACGGACAGATCGCCCTCTTCCCAGGGTTCGACATCGTCGAGGTCGTCCGGGTCGATGTCGGGGATCTCGATGTGCAAGGCGTCGAGGACGTCGGCCGCGATGTCGTAGTCGATGGCGGCGGTCGCGTCGGAAATCAGCAACTGCGTGCCCGACGGCGCCGGACGCAACACGATGAAGAACTCGTCGTCGACGTCGAGAAGACCGAAGACGGCACCCGAACTTCGCAGCTCACGCAGCTGCGTTTCGGCGGCCGAGAGCGAGGTCAACGCGTCGGGCGTCAGTGCCTTGACCGTCCAACGCCCCTCTTCACGGACCACCGCGACACCGAAGCCTTCAAGCTCCTCCGACTGGTTCGAAGAGGCGCTCTTGTTACCCGCGCGCTGTGCACCCATGGCGCAACGGTAGCCCGCCTGGTGCCAGTGAGTGAAGTCCGAGCATCGATGTGCCAACCTGAACTCGTGTCTGCGATCGATTCCGCCCCACCAGTCTGCGTTCTCGGCCTCGGATTGATCGGCGGTTCGCTACTTCGCGCCGCCGTCCGATCCGGCCGCCGGGCGTGGGGTTACAACCGTTCCAGCGAGTCCGCCGACGCGGCCCGAGCCGACGGTTTCGACGCCGACACCGATCTGGTTTCAGTGCTGCAGAGAGCAAACGAAAGCGGCGCGATCATCGTGATCGCCGTGCCGATGCCTGCCGTCGACGCCACCTTGGAGGCAATCGCCGCGCATGCGCCCGACAATCCGATCACGGACGTCGTCAGCGTCAAGGGTGAAGTGAAGGCCGCGGTCGAACGAGCGGGCTTGAGCGCCAAGTTCGTGGGCGGTCATCCGATGGCGGGGACGTCAGCTTCGGGTTGGGCGGTCGGGGATGCCGATCTGTTCGTCGACGCGGTGTGGGTCGTTGCCACCGACGAGGGCGTCGACGCAGACGTGTGGTCGCAGGTCGCCGACCTTGCACTCGACTGCGGCTCGGTCGTCGTGCCGGCCGAATCTCTGGAACACGATCGAGCAGTCGCGCGAATCTCGCATCTGCCTCACCTGCTCGCGGAAACGCTTGCGATCACCGGAGCTGCCGGAGGCGAACTGGCTCTCGGGCTGGCTGCCGGATCATTTCGCGACGGCACTCGCGTGGCCGGGAGCGCTCCTGGCCTGGTGCGGGCGATGTGCGAGGGCAACCGCGACGCCCTGCTGGTCGCGCTGGACGAGGCGCTCGACCTTTTGCAGGGCGCACGTACCGATCTGCTCGACAACGGCTCGACGGCACGATTGGTGGACGCAGGGTTCGCGGCGCGCGGCGCCTACGAGTCGCACGAGCGGTGGGACATCGAAGACGTTCAGGCCGGAGAACCCGACTGGATCAACCGGATGCGAGACGCCGGTCGACGCGGCGGCGTCATCCGGCGATCCGCAACCTAGAACTACGCAACCTGGAGATACGAAACCTAGATACGAGTTGCCAGACCCGGGTAGTCGAGGACAAAACCTTCGGTGTCGACGGACAGCGTCGAGCTGGACACCGGGGACAGCACACTGATTCCGTCGGCGCCGGAGCTGTAGGTGATGGTCGCACCCTCGACGCGCAGGTCGAGGAGATTGACGTAGACGACCGGGACCTCGGCGTCTTCGATGTCGTTCTGCAAGCCGACGCGGCGGATGGGCAGCGTGTTGAAGAACGGGCTGAGGATCACGTCGACATCGAGTGCGCCATCGAACGCAGAGCGCTGGTGACTGGCGCCGTTCTCGACCATCCAGGTGCCTTCTTCGTCCCGGCTGATCGACATCTGACGCTCACCGGCGGCCAGGGCGGTCCGCACGGACAACCGGCGGGTGATGCCGGCCTCGTCGGTGACCAGGTCGTACGACGCGCTGAATGCCGGGTGCTCACTGCAGGCTCCACCGATGATCCGGCCGGAAGCCTTGATGCGATTTCCGTTCAGCTGCACACGAACAGACTCCATACGAGGAGCGTTGTGGGCCTGCCAGGTCAATACCGCGGGCCAGGACGCGTCACCGGAAGGTTGGATGCTCACCCGACCACGGTAATGGACGAACGGGCACGGAGCACCGCTGGTTCGGGTTATTGCTTCGATCAGGGACCTTTTAGGGACTTCGATCGGCCCCGAAGATCTCGATGTAAGGCGTTTCACAACGGTTCTTCCGTAAGGAGCACGCCGCGGACCGAATAGTTGGCAAACGGTGTCGGAGTTCTCGAGTACCGTGCTTCTAGGTCGGTTCGTGAGGAAGGGTGCTGTGACGTCGTCGCGGAGCATGGTGGGTTTGTTTGCCGGTATCGGTGGTCTCGAGTTGGGGCTCTCGGAACATGGGTGGAACACCGAACTGCTGTGTGAAATCGATCCGGGCGCGCAGGCGGTTCTCCGTTCGCGTTTCGCCGACGTGCCGTTGCACGGTGACGTCACCAAACTTCGCGCGCTGCCCAGTGACATCGAATTGGTGGCCGCCGGTTTCCCCTGCCAGGACCTCTCTCAGGCCGGCAAAACGGCAGGCATCACCGGCGCACGCTCAGGCCTGGTGGACGAGGTGTTCCGTCTGGTCAAGCGCAAGAAGGGCCCGCGCTGGCTGTTGATCGAGAACGTTCCGTTCATGCTCCAGCTCGGCAAGGGCGCCGCCATGCGGCACATCACCGACGCCCTCGAAGACCTCGGATACACCTGGGCGTACCGGGTGGTCGACGCCCGCGCCTTCGGACTCCCCCAGCGTCGCCAGCGAGTCATCATGCTTGCCTCGCGCACAGATGATCCCCGCGAAATCCTGTTCGGCCAGGACGCCGGCGAGCGCCTGGGTGGCGATCCCGCGGACTACCCCTGCGGCTTCTACTGGACCGAAGGCACTCGCGGTCTCGGATGGGCCGTCAATGCCGTGCCGACGCTCAAGGGCGGCTCGTCCGTCGGCATCCCCAGTCAGCCGGCAGTCCGGTTGCCGTCAGGTGAGATCGTCACTCCCGGTCTAGTCGATGCCGAGCGACTGCAGGGTTTCGATCCCGACTGGACGCTGCCGTCCGTCGAGGTTCCCGGCCTACGCCACAGCCATCGCTGGAAGCTCGTCGGCAATGCCGTGAGCGTGCGGATGGCGTCGTGGGTCGGTGGCCGGTTGAGCGATCCCATCGAATACGACGCCGCGGGCGAGACGCCACTCGAACCGGGCGACGCCTGGCCGAGTGCGGCCTGGGGCCGTAACCGCCAGGCCTTCCGCGTCCATACCTCGACCTGGCCGGTCCAGTACGACTACGAGGATCTGAGCGGCTTCCTCGAAGACACGCGGTTGCTGTCGGCTCGGGCCACCGCCGGCTTCCTCAAGCGCGCACGCATGGGTAATCTTCGGTTCATCCCCGGTTTCATCGAGGACGTCGAAAGCCATCTCGAGCGGATGGGCGGATACCCCGAGGCCGCAGCATGACGGACTCGCTGTTCCCCGAACCTGAAACGCTGTTTTCCGAACCGGAACACGAACCACTGTGGAGTGCACTGCAACTCGCGGGCGACAAGCCCCCGGCCGACGCCGATCGCGGCGAGAAGAAGAACTACGCCCAGCGACTGTCCAATCAACTGGCACAGACGGTGGCCGACGCTCTGCGTCCGCTGTATCCCAACATCACCCCGACGGCGTCCGGTGAAGGCCAGGAGGCAACAGTCGATGTCGCCAAGGGCCGAAAGCGCTTGGATGTCAAGGCACTCGACCCCACTCTCGGCCTGATCCTCTGCGTCTCCATCAAGACGTACAACTTCCAGGACTACAGTCCCCGCAGCGGCAAGCTGGGACGGTGGACCAAGAACATCGTCCGCAACGACCACGAATTGCGTGGCGAGGCAATGGTTCTGCATCAACGTCAGCCGTACAGCGTGTTGGTCGCCGTCATGTTCGAGCCGTACGCCACGTGCGACGACGGCGACCCGACCAAGACCAGCGACACCGGCAAATCCTCTTTTGCACACCACGTCACGACGCTCTCGAAGCGCTCGGGCCGAGGCAAGCGCGCGGTGGTCGGCGTTCCGGGAAAGGCCTGGGTGGATCTCGGCGCCGAGGACACCCGCTACGACCTCTTCGAGAAGGTCTACATCGGACTCTACGAACCCGATGGCGCAGTTCGGTTCTTCGACGTCGACGAGCCGCCGCCGCGCAACGGACGCCCCACCGAAGCTCAGACGCTCTCGTTCACCGACTTCGTGACCGTCGTGCACGGTGAAGTGGAGCGTCGCAACAGGTTTGCGCCCACCTGGTCCGATCCCGAAGACAGCGAAGATTCCGACGGCTGAGGGAACCACGGTGCCTGCGACGGATCCTGCCACCAGCGCTCGGATGAGCGCTCAGCGTCGGCGCGACACCAAACCCGAAATCGCACTTCGACGCGAGCTGCATCGACGCGGACTCCGGTACTTCGTGGATCGGGCGCCTGTCAAAGGTGTTCGCCGACGGGCCGATCTGGTATTTCCACGCCGCAAAGTCGCGGTGTTCGTGGACGGATGCTTCTGGCACAGCTGCCCGCAGCATGCGACGTTTCCCAAGAACAACGCGCAGTGGTGGACGGACAAGTTGGCCGCCAACGTGGTTCGAGACCGCGACACCGATGCACGTCTGGCAGAGCAGGGTTGGACCGTCATCCGCATCTGGGAGCACGAAGATCCGCTGGTAGCGGCCGAACGCGTCCAGAAAGCCCTGCTCGGTCCGTAAGCTCGATTTCGTGAAGGAACGCAACGTTGCGCGGTGGGGTTTGGTGGCTGCGCTGGCTCTGGGCGGAATCGTCTACTCGTCGTGGATTCTCGAATTCTTCCTGGACACCGGCCTCGACCCGGTGACATCGTTCCTCAGCGAACTCGATGCCGAGAACCAGAAATACCGCGATGTCTTCGGTAACGCCGATGTCCTGTCCGCAATCTTGATGTTGATCTCCGGAGCGCTGGGCCTGCTGATCACGCCCCGGCGAAGGCTCTACGTCACGGGCTGGATTGCGCTGGCAGTGTTCGGCATCGCGACCATCGCCGACGCGTCGTTCCCCCTCGAATGCTCGGGCGAGGGTTGCCCGTCGAGCGCACCCGACGGTCTACTTCCGCAGCTCCACCATGTTCACGCGTTGACGAGCAGCGTGGCGGTCTTCGCGATCTTCACCGCGATGATCGCATTCACCGTGGGAGCGTTCAGGTATCGCGAGCACCCTTCTTTGCGGACGACGGGTCTGACCATTCTGATCCTGACTTCCCTTGCGACGGTGTGGATGTTGACGACCAACAGCATCGAAGTCTCCGGCGGCGGTAATCTCGGACTGGGTATCGCTCAACGTGCGCAGGTGCTGGGAATGTCGTTGTGGTTGTGCACCCTGGCATTTGCGATGTCGAGGCCGCCATCCACCGGGCTCCCGGCGTCGCCGCGCTGACAGGTTTTCCGGCAAGCGATTCGGGCGATCCTGGAACTACAACTGAAAATGGCTGCCCCGAACTAGCGAAGGTGTGCCCATGTCTCTCGCGTCGTCGTTCTTCGCCCATCCGCACCAGGCGTTCACTGCTGGTTTCTATCGCAACGAATCCTTCGACTTCGAGCTACGAGTCGTTCTCGGGCAAGCCACCTTCGGCGCGGCAGACACCGGCGAAGTGCTCTCGGCCATCGCTCACGTCGGCGAGAAGGACCTCGAAGGCTGGTACGAGGCCTGGTTCGACCTCGGCACACGGGTATTCGGGCAGGCAGTAGAGGCAGCCGAGGCCGGGCATTCGCGAAGCGCGTCCAACGCGTACCTGCGGGCGGCGTCGTACTTCGGTGTGGCGATCAACGCAGTCGACGGTCTCAGCGACGATTCGGTTCTGGTCCCCACTTTCAAACGTCACCGACAGGCGTGGGACCGCTTCGTCGACACCACCGCCCAGCCCGTCGAACGCGTCCGGATCCCTTACGAGGACACCTACCTGCCCGGGTACTTCTTCCGGCCGCCCGGGGACGTGCGACGGCCGACGTTGATCATGGTGAACGGTAGCGACGGCCCGATCAGCGGGCTGTGGGGGAGCGGCGGTGCCGGGGCGCTCGAGCGGGGCTACAACGTGTTGATGTTCGACGGTCCCGGTCAGCAGTCGATGCTCTTCGAGCGCAACATCCCGTTCCGTCACGACTGGGAAGCCGTCATCACGCCCGTCGTCGACTATCTCGTGGACCGGCCGGACGTCGATGCGTCGAAGCTGGCGATGTACGGGATCAGTCAGGGCGGGTACTGGGTGCCGCAGTCGTTGGCGTTCGAGCATCGGATCGCGGCAGCGATCGCCGATCCGGGGGTCGTGGACGTGGCCGCGTCGTGGCTCGCCCACATCCCCAAGAACATGCAGAAGCTGCTCGACGAGGGGAAGTCGGAGGCCTTCGACCGCGACATGGCGATAGGGCTGGGAATGAAATTCTCCAAGGACAGCGCCCGAATCTGGCGTTTCCGAGCGCGTCCGTACCTCGCCGACGGCTACTACAACACTCTCGCCGAGGTTCGGAAGTACCACCTCGAACACGTCGCCGGCTCGATCTCCACTCCCCTGCTCATCACCGATCCGGAAGGCGAGCAATTCTGGCCCGGTCAATCCAAGCGGCTTGCCGCCCTCGCCGGCGGACCGACGACGGTGGTTCCCTTCACCGCTGCCGAGGGCGCGAACTTCCACTGCCAGCCCATGGCGAGGCGTCTGACGGATCAGCGGATGTTCGACTGGCTCGACGCGCAGTTGGATCTCTGAATCAGGCCCTCGAATCAACGATCGAATGATGGCGTATTTGCTGTGCGCTCGATGGAGTTCGGCATTCGTCGGGTATCGATCTGTGGAAGCGTGCGAGTGTGCCTACCTATCACGACTATGTGTGGATTCAGCAGTACCTCAACACGAGCCTGTCTCTCGGGTACTGCGCTGCACTCATCCCTCGGTCCACTCCCGCACAGGTGTTGAGTGCCCTCGGCGCCGACGAGAACACACAATCGGAGGCAATCGGGATCGCCGAACTCGGCGAGGTGATGTCCGATCTCACTGAACAGCCCGAGACAGCCGGGGCTGGGCAGGTAGTCGCAGTCGCGGCGGTGGGCGACGACAGCACACTGTTGATGCAGATCAACGGCGGTTCCTTCGCTATCTCCGAAGAATTGATGCGGCCCCTTCTATCCGATCGCGAGGTGGCTTCGCACTATCTCAGCGTCAATGCCGACAGCCAGTTCATCTGGTGGTCGAACGGCACACGCGTGGCTGAATTCGAACTCTTCGGATCCAGCCCGGTGGTCGGGGACGATCGGATGGTGGATTTGATTCTCGATGTCGGCGGAATCGGAATCGACGATGACGCCCAAGGCTATGCAGGTGAGCATGCGTTGGAGGGCGCCTTTGCTCTCGCCGAGCAGATCACCGGCGTCGCAGTCCCCGCCTCGCTATTCGTGGAAGGCCAATTTATGGTGGCCGTTGTCCCCAAGTCAGGACAGTCCCCCTCGGCAGATGTGCCATCTGAGGCTTCTCCGCGAAAGTCGCCCGCTGCGTGGAGCGAGGTAGCGCGACGTTACAAAGCGGCGGAACGGATTCCGCTACATGGGGTGATGTTCCGCGGGCGACCCCCCGGCGGTCGTCCCTCCGTGCGACTCGAATTCTGGTTCAAGCCGCGCACCTGCATCCGTCTCGAAGACGAGCAGGGAGTGCTGTTTCTGCAGAACCGACAGAAGCAGACGTGGTTCCGCACCGACGGGGTCCTCGAACGACGAAACGGCGGATACAGTCTCGACATCCATATCGAACAACTTCTCCAGATACACAGAACCTGGCCGTACACACCTTTCGCCGACCTACGCCCACCCGACACGACAGGGCGGGAAGTAGAGGTCGACGGGCGGAGAGCGTGGGAATTCGCGATGCCACCGGATTGGGCCGGCCGTGATGCCACGGTGGCGTTCGACGCGGAAACCGGGATCCCTTTGCGGTGGGCGGACCGAACGGGCAGCCATGAGATATCGGCGCTGGAAACCGGTATCGACGTCGACGACGGCTTTTTCTCCGGCCCCTGATAATCGAAGCAAGCGAGGCGTCTGACTGATCAGCGGATGTTCGACTGGCTCGACGAGCAGTTGGATCTCTGAATCAGGACACTTTCTCTTTCTTCGTCAACAGAGTGGCAATCATCGGCAACAGCAGAACCGTGATCGCCCCGGCCGCGACAAGAATCGACGCGTTGTCCGAGGACATCTGATGCGCGTCGACGGCCGCGCCCGTGACCGCCACGATCATGGGCAGGCCGGTAGCCCCGTACAACGCGACTTGCGCACTTTCGCGCGTGGTGAAGGGTGGTTCGACCTTCTCGAACTTGGTCACGAAGAACACCGGCACGCCGCGGACTGCAACGATCAGGATCAAAAACGCAATCAGTATGCCGGGACTGGCGGCGACCGCCGAGACGTCGATCGCCATGCCTGAAGTGATGAAGAAAATCGGGATGAGGAACCCGAAGGCGATCCCGTCGAGCTTGATCTCGAGGCGCTCGTCGCCCTCTGGCATCAATCGCCGCAGGATGAAGCCGGCGGCAAATGCACCGAGAATGACGTCGAGTGAGAACACAGCCGACAGCACTCCGAGGCTGACCAACAACAGAACGGTGAGGCGGACCGTCGTCTGCGCCGTCGTGTCCGCCCCTGCCCGCACCAGGCGATGTGTCCACGAGCCTTCGTGAATCAGCTTGCCGGGCAGCACCGCAACGATGACAGCGATCAAGGCGAAGACGGCAAGAACGATCAGCGACAGCACGGCACCACGGGCACTCAGCAGCACCGCCATCGCGACGACCGGCCCGAGCTCGCCGACGGCCCCGTGGTTGAGGACGGTCTTACCCAAGCGTGTGTCGAGGAGTTTGTTGTCCTTGAGGATCGGCAGCAGCGTGCCCAGAGCGGTCGACGTCATCGCGATGGCAACAGCGGCTTCGGCGGAGATCACGTTCCTCATGCCAAGCAGCGCGACCACCGTGAACGCCAGCGCGAGGCAGAACAGCCACGTGTAGAGCGCTCGACGTCCGCCGCGCCCACTGAGTTCCTGTCGGTCGATCTCGTAGCCGGCGAGCAGGAACAGCATGCCGAGGCCGAGTTCGCGCAGGATGCCGACCGCTTCGCTGTCAGCTGCGATGTTGAGGGCGAACGGCCCGACCACTGCGCCCGCGACCAGTAGCAACACCACTTCGGGAACCAGTCGACGCGGGATCAGGCCCGCGACTATCGGCGCAATGGCCGCGATCAGCGCAATCCAGAACAGCGAGGAGGCAATTGAAGGCACGGATCATTATCGGACATAGGTGACGGATCTGCGCTCAGTACAGGTACTTGCGGTACGCCTCTTGTCTGGCGGGTTCGAGGTCCTCGACGCGCAGGCTGTGTTGCTCCGCCATCATGTCGCGCAGACTCGGCACCTCATCGGATGCGGGCCACGTCGACGGATCCCACAGCTTCGCCCGCAGAATTGCTCTCGCGCAATGCAGATACGCCTCGTCGATCTGCACGATCACCGCAAGCTGTGCAGGCTTGCCGTTCATCGCCATCGAATCCAACAGATCAGGATCGGTGGACAGAGTCGCCGTGCCGTTGACGCGCACGATCTCGTCGTGCCCGGGCGCGAGAAAGAGGATCCCCACGTGAGGATTCTCGATCATGTTCCGGTACGAGTCAGCGCGCCGGTTGCCCGGACGATCCGGGAGCACGAGCGTCTTCTCGTCGGGAAACAGAACCTGACTGACCAGGTCTCCACGCGGCGAGCAATCGCAATTTCCGGCCGCATCGGATGTCGCGAGCACAAAAAACCGTGCCTGCTCGATGAATTCACGGATCAACGGAGTCGTGTGAGCGGTCTGCTTCTCCATGATCGTCGGATGGGGCTGTCCGAGAATCGCATTGAGTTGTTCCGCGGATTCGATCCGCCCGCCCGGGGCGTTCGACGCCGTCACGTCGACACGTCGTCGAGCACGTGGTGGCGCCCGAGCGGCAACACCAACGGCTTACCCGACATGGGGTCGGGGATGATTCGGCTCTCGAGACCGAACACGGTGCGGACGTTGTCGCTCGTGAGCACCTCGGCAGGATCACCCGCCGCGTAGACCCGGCGATCGGCCATGGCGACGAGGTAGTCGGCGTAGCGGGCGGCGAGATTGAGATCGTGCAGAACCATGACAATCGTTGTACCCCGAGTCCGGTTCAGGTCGGTGAGCAGGTCCAAGACCTCAACCTGGTGGCTCACGTCCAAGAAGGTGGTCGGCTCGTCGAGTAGAAGCAGATCGGTTTGTTGGGCGAGCGCCATCGCAATCCACACACGTTGGCGCTGACCACCGGAAAGCTCGTCCACCGATCGTTCGGCCAATCCGGTTGTGTCCGTGGCCGCAAGCGCCTCGGCGACAGCTGCGTCATCCTCGCGGCTCCACCTCGACAGCACCCGCTGATGTGGATGACGACCACGGCCGACGAGATCGGCGACAACTATCCCTTCCGGTGCGATCGGTGACTGCGGCAGCAGACCGAGCGTGCGAGCGAGCTTCTTCGCAGGCAGGCGATGAACATCCTTGCCGTCCAACAGAACATGACCGCTTCGGGGACTGAGTAGCCGCGACATCGACCGCAGCAGTGTCGATTTGCCACACGCGTTGGCGCCCACGATGGTCGTGATCTTTCCCGGCGGCACCGCGAGGTCGAGCGATTCGACGACGGTCCGTCCTCCGTAACCGAGTTCGAGGTTTTCGGCAGTCAGAGTATGGGATTCGGTCACAGCGAACCTCCCGTTCGGTTGGAGCGAATGATGAGGTAGACGAGATACGGCGCTCCCAGCGCGCCAGTCACCACGCCAACGGGGTAGCGGGTGCCGAAGGCGTACTGTCCGCAGAAATCGGCAACTAGCACCAGCAGCGCTCCGACCAGCGCCGACGGAATCAAAAGTGATGTTCCCGGACCGACGATGCGGGCGGCGATGGGCCCTGACAGAAATGCGACGAAGGCGATGGGCCCCGCAGCGGCAGTGGCAAAGGCGATGAGTCCGACGGCCGCAATGATCGACAGAATGCGCGTTCGTTCCACTCTGACGCCGAGCGCTTGTGCTGCGTCGTCACCGAGCTGGATGGTCGAAAGGTTGCGCGATTGGCTCAGCAGCACCGGTCCGAGGACAACCAGCGCCAGGAC
The DNA here is from genome assembly GCF_024436645.1 of Rhodococcus sp. T9N. NCBI lineage: Bacteria > Bacillati > Actinomycetota > Actinomycetes > Mycobacteriales > Nocardiaceae > Rhodococcus > Rhodococcus sp. T9N. The sequence goes on from NZ_JAMSKS010000007.1 coordinate 235,968, forward strand.
CACGGGAACCGTCGAACCCCAGTTGGCACCGTTGAGACTGCCGGTGAGCCAACGCATCGTCTCCTGCAGATCCCACGCGGCGGCGGTACTGAGCAGGTAGGCGGTGACGCTGTCGAGCATCGCGGCGATGCCGATACCGATCAGGATCAGCCGAGTGCCCGCTACACCGTCTCGGAAGGACAGAACGTAGATCAAGACTGCGACGCCCAGACCGACAGCGATCGCGAAGATCGAGACCTGCGAGCCGCCGAGCGAAAGCGAGATGATCGCGAAAGCCGCTGCAGCGCTTGCGCCCGAGCTGATCCCGATGATGTCGGGGCTCGCGAGCGGGTTGCGCAGCATCGTCTGGAACGTGATGCCGCCCAAGCCGAAACAGATTCCGGCGACCACAGCGAGGACAGCGCGAGGCAACCGGAGGCGGCCGACGGTGAACGAGGCACCAGGCACGTTCTCCCCCAGCACGACCCGAAGCACATCTGACGGCGGGTAGAAGGTTTTTCCCACCATCAGAGTGACCGCGAAAGAGGCGACGGCGAGGACCGTCAGCACGGCAATCACGATGCGGCGGCGTCTACCTCGTCGGATACGGCTTGCTCCGACTGCGTCGACCTCGACTTCGGGAGTAACGAATGTAGTGGTCACAGCTCACGTATTTTCTGACGGCGGACTATGTAAATGAAGAAGGGCGCTCCGATGAGCGCGGTGATGATGCCGACGTCGATTTCGCTCGGCCGGGCGACAATTCGTCCGAGAATGTCGGCGGCGACGAGAAGGCCGGCACCTGTCAGCGCAGAAAACGGTAGTAGCCAACGGTTGTCGATACCGATCAGCAGGCGGCACAGATGCGGGACAACCAAACCGACGAAGCCGATCGGTCCGGCAATGGCAGTGGCTGCACCGCAGAGCAACACTGCACCGAGCGCTGCCACTGCACGAACCACCGCGACGCGTTCGCCGAGACCTGACGCAACCTCGTCGCCGAGCGCAAGAGAGTTGAGACTGCGCGCTGACAGCAGACAGATCACGAAGCCGACAATGAGGAAAGGCAGACCCTGCCGGATCACCTCGAAACTCGCGCCACCGACGCCGCCGATCTGCCACGAACGAATGTTGCCCGCAATATCGTTTCGCGGCAGCATGATCGCAGTGATGAACGAAGCAAACGCAGCCGATGTTGCGGCCCCGGCAAGAGCCAACTTGAGTGGCGTGGCTCCACCTCGCCCGAGTGACCCGACTACGTAGACGAACAATGCCGTCCCGGCTGCACCGAGTACGGCCACCCAAATCATGCTGGTCTGGGTCCACAATCCGAACCACGCCATTCCGATCACCACGGCGAGCGAAGCGCCCATGTTGACGCCCAGGATTCCGGGATCCGCCAAAGGGTTTCGGGTAATCCCCTGCATCACAGCGCCGGCAAGACCGAGCGCAGCTCCCACGATTATCGCGAGCACCGTCCGCGGAATGCGCTTGGCAATCGCACCCTGACCGATGTTGTCCGTTGAACCGCCTAGTGCGGCAACGATATCGGACCAGTCGACCTCACGAGAGCCGATGACGATCGAAGCGCACATGAGCACCGCGAGGACAACGAGAAGGGCGATCAACCACAGCGAATTGCCGAACGTCGGGCGCCGCGTATCGCGAGCGCCCGACGTCGAATCCTGCGAGGTTACAGTCACTCCGACTTTCCAGCGGCCCCGGCGAGCAGATCGACGTAGTCGCCGAGTACCCACGAAATTGCGAGTGGAGTCGGGTTGGCCGCCGTTCCCATCGGCCCGGTTCCATTGAGGAACACGATCGCGTTGTTGGCGACGGCAGGCATCTGCGAGAGCAGCGGGTCAGCCTTGAGTGCGTCGACAAGTGCCTGGTCACCGTAGGTGACGATCAGTTCGACGTCGTCGAAGACGTCCACACGCTCCGCACTGACCTTCTTCGAGAACTCACCACCCGTCGAGGCGTCGGCAACGCTCTTCGGCGTCGAAAGTCCGAGGTCCTCGAAGAACGCGGCGCGCGTGTCGTTCGCCGTGTAGAAGCTGACCTGGCTCAGATCAGCGGTGTCGACGTGCGTCAGGAACATGGTTGCCTTGCCGGTAAGCTGCGGATGCGAGGCAACCTCGTCGGCGATCTCCTTTTCGATGGTGGAGATCAGTTCCTGCCCTTCGGATTCCATGCCGAGGCCCATGCTGTTGAACTTGATGACGTCGCGCCACGACGTCGCCCACGGCCCCTCGGGATACGCCACAACCGGAGCGATCTCACTGAGAGTGTCGTAGTCCTCCTGCGTCAATCCGGAGTACGCGGCAAGAATGACGTCAGGGTTCGTATCGGAGACGGCTTCGAAGTCGATGCCGTCGGTCTCGTCGAAGAGCACCGGCGGCTTCGCGCCAAGGTCGTCGAGCTTTTCCTCGACCCACGGCAGCATTCCGTTGCCGTTGTCGTCACCGAAAGTCGCCGCTGCCATTCCGACGGGAACCACGCCGAGAGCAAGGGGCACTTCGTGATTGGCCCAGGCAACGGTGGCAACTCGCTCCGGCTTGGCGTCGATCGTCGTAGTTCCGAAAGCGTGCTCGATCGTGACGGGGAAGGAGCTGGATCCGCTTCCGGCGTTGCCGCCGTCGGCGGTCTCCGAGGAGTCGGAACTGCAAGCTGTCATGCCGAGGGCGACTGCGACCGCTGCTGCGGCCACCGCCAAGAAGCGTTTTGAACGCATGAAAACAGAACTCTCTCGAGAAGGGGTACGGCCCTCAACCCGGCTCGATAAGGGCACTTAGGTGAGGTTTGCCTAAACCGTATACGGGAGGGCATTGTGGCGCAATCGCGTGTTTGGGACACCCGGTGTAGCGATCGAGTCAGAGCGAGATGACCGATTAGCTAGCCCGAAACATCCCTGGCGTAGCGCCTGTAGTGCGTCGGAATGCCGCCCCGAATGCGCTGGTCGAGTGGTAGCCCACACGCTCGGCAACCTCTTGTAGATCCAAGCCGTGGGCAAGAAGGGTCACCGCTCGTTGGGCGCGCACAGCCGAGACCCACTGCCCGAAACTCATCCCGGTCTCCGACCGAAATACCCGGGTGATGGTTCGCGGGCTGACACCGAGGAGCCTTGCCCAGTCGGACAGCGTTCGCATGTCACTCGGATCGTCACCGATCGCATCGACGATGGGTTGCAGAAGTGGCGAGTCCGGCACCAGCACCAGCAACTCGTTCGGCGACGGTGCCAGCACGTCGATCACCATCTGCTCCGTGAGCGAGCGCGAAGGAGCTCCGAGTGACTCGTCTGCCAGTCGCTCGAGGAGGTTCCGCAGCAGCGGAGTGACCTCGATCGCCACCGGCACGTCGGACAGAGAAGGAACCGATGCGATGTCGAGCTGAGCGGCGCGATACCAGGTGCCGGCCGGCGCGATCGCCGAGTGCAGGACGCCGGCGGGCATCCACAGACCTACGGTCGGCGTAATGGTCCACGTGCGCGATCCCACCGTGGCGCTCGACGCTCCCCGCTCGTTCCACAACAATTCGTGAGTCGGGTGCGAGTGCGCATCCCACCGGGTCTCGCGGGAGACAAGTTCGTCCATGCCCGCAATGACAAAGGGCACCTCGACCGCCCCGGCCGAGTAGACCGGGAGCGTCCGACTGTCGACGGTCTCCAACGGGTTCTCCTCGGTTCGCGTGGCTGCTCCGCAGAAAGCATAGGTCGCGTGGATCGGTTGTCGGTTCCCACGATCGCGAGGATCACCGCCCGAAATCGCCGAGGTGACCTCACACACATTCAAGAATTGCGTATGCACCACAACAAAAAGAAGGTCACAGACCTGAAGTCTGTGACCTTCTTTCTTGTGCGCCCGAAGGGATTCGAACCCCTAACCTCTTGATCCGTAGTCAAGTGCTCTATCCGTTGAGCTACGGGCGCATGTTCTGTTGTCTTGCTGGTCTTGCGTGTCTTACCGTCGTAATTTCTATCATTTCTAACCCGCCGGTCAAAATCACCGGCTTGGCGGAGGCGAGAGGATTTGAACCTCCGGTCCCTCGTAAAAGGGACAACTCATTAGCAGTGAGTCCCATTCGGCCGCTCTGGCACGCCTCCCTGGGGGTTCCGATCCTTTCGGACCGCCGGATCGAAAGATTACACACCCTTCGCCACCAAAGGCAAAACGTGTGGTCAGCGGGCTGTTTTGTGGACTTACCGCAGGTGGCTGTCGAACCAGTCGAAGATCCGGGTCTGAGCTTCGATGATCGAGGCCGAATCAGGGTCGTCGAGGTCAGCGTCCTCGGACAGCTGTGGCGGCTCGTCCGCCCGGTGAGCCAGTCCGGCGTAGCTGACCACCAGTGTCGCGACGTCGGCCTTCGCGGTCGCTTCCCGGAGCAGAGTCACGTGTTCGCGAGGCGTGCTGGGATCGTCCTCGCCGTACAGCGCCAGCCACGGCGCCTGCAGGGAAGTGGCCGCGTCGACAAGCGCCTGAGCATCCACCGACAAGGCTTCGACGATTCCCCGGGCGGCGACGCTCACCGCGGCGCCGACGGGACGGCTGGTGGCCACGAGCATCGCGGCGGTACCGGCGTCGTCGAATCCGAGCACCCCGATGGTGTCTGCGAGAACTTCGCGTCCGACGAGCCAATCGAGGGTCGCGTCGAAGTCGGCGAAGAGGTTGTCACCGAACACCTCACCCTGCATGTGTTCGGGTTCGCGGTGAAACAGGTGAGGTGCGACGCTCACCCACCCTTCGCCGGCAAGCGCGCACATCAGATTCAGCAGAGCCGGGCTGAACTTCCGGGCTTCATGCAGGACGACGATCCCGCCCCGCGTCGGGCCGTCCGGCTCCACCACGGTCAGCGGAACAGCCGTGGCGACCTCCCCTTCGGCTCCGCGCAGATACGCGGTGGCTCGGAAGATTTCCGACATCTTCTAACTCTGACACGCAGACGGCCGCTACGCACCAAATCAGTGCGCGCATAATCGACTCGTGACCGCACACATTCGCCCTGACCTCGCCTCCATCCCCGCCTACGTTCCCGGACGCAATTTTCCGGGTGCGATCAAGCTGGCGAGCAACGAAACGACCGTAGGGCCGTTGCCCGGTGTGCGTGACGCCGTCGCCGACGCGGTCGCCAATGCCAACCGCTACCCGGACAATGCCGCGGTCGCACTCATCGAGGCGCTGGCCAGCTTCCTGAAAGTCGAGCCGGCCAACGTCGCCGCTGGTTGTGGCTCCGTGACGCTGTGCCAGGAACTCGTGCAGATCACCTGCGATCAGGGTGACGAGGTCATCTACGCGTGGCGTTCGTTCGAGGCGTACCCCGTGGTCACCCAGGTCGGCCATGCCGTCTCGGTCAAGGTTCCGCTGACCGAGGACTTCGGCCACGACCTCGACGCGATGCTGGCCGCGATCACGGATCGCACGCGGTTGATCTTCGTATGCAACCCCAACAACCCGACCGGCAATGCACTGTCGAAGGCAGAGCTCGAGAGCTTTCTCGACGCGGTCCCGGCGCACGTCGTCGTCGCACTCGACGAGGCGTACTTCGAATACTCACGCTCGGACGCCGACGGCATCGAGCTGTTCCGCAGCCGCCCCAACGTGGTTGTTCTGCGCACCTTCTCGAAGGCGTACGGCCTCGCGGGAATCCGCGTGGGTTACGCGGTCGCGGATCCGGAGATCATCGTGGCCCTCGGCAAGGTGCACACCCCGTTCACCGTGAGCGCTGTCGCGCAGGCCGCCGCAATCGCTTCCCTGGCTGCAGCAGACGAACTGCTTGCCCGCACCGAAGGTGTCATCGCCGAGCGGACGCGAGTTCGAACCGCTCTGATCGAAGCCGGGTACACCGTCCCCGAGTCGTCGGCGAACTTCGTCTATCTCCCCCTCGGAGAGCTCTCTCCCGCTTTTGCCGAGGCGAGTACCGAAGCGGGCATTCTGATCCGCCAGTACGGCGTCGAGGGCGTCCGGATGACCATCGGCGATCCACACGAGAACGACGCATTCCTCGCTTTCGCGAACACCGACGTCGCGAAGCAGGCCGCGGGCATCGGCGTCACCGCGTGACACTCGATACATAACTGTTACGCCGGGGACTGGAATTCGTTTCGGCAGACGGGCACACTCAGGGAGGTTCGAGGCCGGTCCGAGTGAGGGAGCACGACGCATGACGCGACGCATGACACGAACGTGTGCCGTGCTCGCAACGACCCTTCTCGCCACCACCGCGACCTCCCTGAGTGGCGTCGCCAACGCAGAGTCCCAGGACACGGTGTCGGTTCGTCTGTTGGCGTTCAACGATCTGCACGGCAGTCTCCGCCCGCCGGAAGGTGTTCGCAGCGAGATCAGGCAGGCCGACGGCTCGCTCACTCCCGCAGGTGGCGCGGCGTATCTCGCTGCTTACGTGACGCAACTTCGCAGCCAAGCCACCAACTCGCTGCTGTATTCGGTCGGTGACAACTGGGGATCGTCGGCGCTCGAGTCGGCGATGTTCAACGACGAACCGACGGTCGAACTCCTGAACCGGATGAAGATCGACGCTTCCGCGATCGGCAACCACGAACTGGACAAGGGACTCGCCGAGTTCCGTCGCATGCAGTCCGGCGGTTGCTCCGCCGTCGATGCGTGCACGTTCAGTCCGTCCTTCGGCGGCGCCAACTTCCCGCTGATGGCCGCGAACATGACGTACACCAACGGCACCCCGGCCACGCTGCCCTTCACCGTGAACATGGTCGACGGCATTCCGCTCGGAGTCATCGCGATATCCCCCGCCAACACGTCGCAGATCGTGACACCAGGCGGAATCGCCGATCTGCAGTTCGGCGACGAGGTCGAAGCGATCAACCGCACCGCCGACGTCCTCGACTTCTTCGGCGTCAAAGCCATCACCGTCCTCCTGCACCGTGGGGACGAACCGGCCGTCGAAGGTGGGCCCAACGACTGCAACGTCGAGTCCGGGCCGGCCCGCGACATCGCCCTTCGTGCGTCACCGAAGGTGGACGTCATCTTCACCGCCGACAGCCACCAGCAGTACAACTGCGAATTCCCTGATCCCGCAGGCAATCCCAGAGTCGTGATGCAGGGCGCTTCGCACGGCCGGATCGTGTCCGTCGCAGACGTCACCATCGATCGCAACACACGCGAGGTCGTTCGCGATCAGACGTCCGCGTTCAATCAGATAGTGACACACGATATTTCGCCGGATCCCGATATTCAGGCTCTCGCCGACCGGGCCTGGTCGGAGGCGTCGGACAGCGCTCAGCGGCCGGTGGGGACCATTACCGCCGATCTGACACGCGACCGCGTCCCCAGCGGCGAATCGACACTCGGCAACCTGGTCGCCGACGCTCAACTCGCCGCCGGATCGACACGAGGCGCCCAACTAGCGTTGACGAACCCCGGCGGCATGCGCGAGGACTTGGACTTCGGCACTTCCGGCCAGGTCACCTACCGCCAGGCCTACGGTGTTCAGCCATTCGGTAACAGCCTCGAGGTGCTCTCCGTCACAGGAGCGGTGTTGAAGGACGCTCTCGAACAGCAATTCCAGATCGACCTCGACGGCACCGCTACCGAGCGCATCCTCTCCCCGTCCGCGGGCTTCACCTACGCCATGGACCGGCGAGCAGCGCCGGGTAAGCGGATCTCGGAAATGCGCCTGAACGGGCAGGACATCGCGCCCGACGCCGTCTACAGCGTCGTGGTGAACAAGTTCCTCGCCGAGGGCGGGGACGGCTTCACCGCACTGAAGAACTCCACCCAGATGACCGGTGCGGGCAACGACCTCGACGCCTTGACCGCCCTGTTCGCAGCCGGGTCGCCGGTCTCGCCACCTGCCACCGACCGCATCCGCACCATCGGCTGACTAGGCATCCCCGCGCTCGATTGCCTAGTCTCGACGGGTGATCATCGCGACCCATAACGGCAAGTTCCATGCAGACGACGTCTTCGGCGTATCGCTGCTCAAGCAGCTGTACCCCGACGCCACCGTCGTTCGCAGCCGTGACGAGTCCGTCCTCGACAGCGCGGACATCGTGCTCGACGTCGGCGGTCGCTACAACCCTGCCGAGGGGCGCTTCGACCATCACCAGCGTGATGCCGGCGAGCGCAGCAACGGCATCCTGTACTCCGCCTTCGGTCTGCTCTGGCAGGAATACGGCCTGCAGTTCTGTGAAGGCGACGCCTCCGTGTTCCGCCGTATCGACAGCCGACTGGTCGAGGGCATCGACGCCGTCGACAACGGCCAAGAGATCTACACCCTCAACGACTACGGCACCAAGCCTTTTGATCTGTCGTCCGTGCTGGACCTTTTCAATCCGATCTCGTCCACCGACGAGGAGTTCGACACCCAGTTCGAGCTGGCCGTCGTTCTCGCAACCCAGGTCTTGATTCGCCTGCGCGCCAAGTACGCCGGCGACGCGGCCGCCGAGCGCGAGTTCACCGAGACCTACGAAAAAGCAACGGATCCGCGCTTCGTCGTCCTGGAACGCTTCGTTCCCCACGGCCGCGCCGCGTCGGCCCAGCCGGAGCTGCTGTTCACCATCTTCCCGAACACCAACGGCGGCTGGTCGATTCAGACGGTCAAGCCTGCTGACTCCAAGTTCGGTTCACGAAAGCTGTTGCCGGAGCCGTGGCGCGGCCTGAACGGCTCGGATCTTGCCGCCCAGACGGGCGTCGACAGTTCGGTCTTCTGCCACAAGGCCGGGTTCATCGCGGCTGCGCAGACCCGTGACGGCGCCCTCCAATTGCTCGAACTGGCACTGGCCGAGTAGTTCTCAGCTCACATTCCCAGCGCCGTCTTCACCGTCGGCCAGGAATCGTGAAGCGCGTCTTGCCAGTACGGCCACGAATGGGTGCCGTCGTTCCGATACGCGAACACTGCGGGAATCGACAACTCCCCCAACCTCGCTTCGAACAGTTGTGTGCACGTATTAGCGAGCGCCTCGAGCGGTCCGCCTTCGATGGCAGTCTGCAGTCCACTCGGGGTGAAGACGTTGTCGTATTCTCCGGGCGCACCTGTACCGGAGGACACGTAGATCGTCTTCCCACGCAGCGTTTCCGCGTTGGTGGACGGGTCGTGCTTTTGCCAGTCGGGGTCCGACGCCGGGCCCCACATGTTGGTCGCGTCGCCCGCCTTGCTGGCCACGGTGAGCCGTACGGAGTCCTGCGAGGACGATTCGGAGTTGTCGAGACAGCCACTGTACGAGGCCAATCCGGTGTAGAGCTTCGGGTGATGTGTGATGAGGTTGGCCGCGCCGAGCGCACCCATGGACACCCCGCCGACCACGTTCGTCCCATTTCCGGAAAACGCAGAATCGATCAACGCCGGAAGTTCTTCTGCGAGAAACGATTCCCACTTGTTCACACCGAGGTTCGGATCGTCGTTCTTCCAGTTGGTGTAGAAACTGCCGGTGCCGCCCACGGGGAGAACGACGTTGACGTTCTTGTCAGCGAAAAACGTTTCGATGTCGGTCTTCTGGGTCCAGGTGCTCTCGGAGTATCCGGATTCCGAACCGGCACTGACTCCGTCGAGTAGATAGAAGGACGGACGTGAACCGGCGCTCGACGCTGGATGCAGAACCTGCACTTGTACCTCGCGTCGCATGGCCGGCGACTCGACGAACACGGCACTGCGTGTGGGCGACAACTGCTCTATGCGATTGATGTGAGCCCCGGCCTGACCGGCCGAATCTCCTGGTGGGTTTTCAGGTGCCGGTTCGGCATACGCCACTCCGCCCACGACAAGCGCGAGCACGACCAACACAATCCCGACAAACCCAAATCTCCGCATCCGTCAAGCGCCCCCTGAGCATCGCACGACTACCGCTGACCCTCGATTGGACAGGACGAACGTCCCGGGGTCAACCCACTGGTTGGGATTTATTACTCGCGGGTATCCAATGGAGTTGGACAGTTCTCCACCGATGCACACACAGGTGTGGATAACTTCATTCACATCCGCTTCCCAGTTGTGCATAACCTGTGGACAAAAGGATGAATTACAACATAGTTATTCCTTCTACCTGCAACGATTCGTTTCCCCACAGTGTGCATAACTTTGTCGAACAGGGCTCGCGAGACGCCGGTTTCCGGGCGTGTCCATGCAGTTCACACCGCCGCGCCACTCTTTGTTCACAGGCCCGACACCACCGGCCGACAATGCTCCCCACCCCGACTTCATACTTGTTGCATGCTGACCGCTCTGCTCGCCGCCACAGCTGTGCTCGCCCTACTGACTCTGGTCCCCGGGCCCGACATGGCCGTCGTGACGCAGGCTGCTCTCGGCGCGGGCAGATCTGCCGGTTTCCGGGTAGCGGCCGGCATCGTCTCGGGCCTTCTGGTGTGGGGTCTGTTGACCGTCCTCGGGCTGTCGGCGATCCTGGCCGCGTCGGCGGAGGCGTACACCGTCGTCAAGCTCGCCGGCGCGGCTTACCTGATCTATCTCGGTGTGCGAGCACTGTGGGAGAGCCGGACGTCGCGGATGCAACACAATGCCGACGCTTCACGATCGCAGAAGGCCGGGACATGGAAGACGGGCTTCACCACCAACCTGCTCAACCCCAAGATCGCCGTCTTCTACACCGGACTGTTGCCGCAGTTGGTTCCGGCCGGGTGGCCGACGGGACCGTCGCTTGCATTGCTGGTGCTCATCCACGCAGCCATCACCATCGTGTGGCTCAGTGGCTACGTGGTCCTTCTCTCGCGAGCGCGTAGCACCTTCGAGAAGCCCCGAGTGCAACAGGCACTCGAGCGCATAACCGGAACAGTTCTTCTAGGATTCGGAGCGAAGATCGCGCTCGAAGCGCGCTGAGACGGCAATCGGAAAAGAGTAGACAGTGGGCGCGTGGGGATCGGGACCGTTCGAGAACGACGGTGCAGGGGATTTGATCGCGTCCATCGGACACGGTGACTTCACCTTCGAATCGGTGGAGTGGGCATTCGAGGACGACTGCCTAGAGGTGGACGGCGGCCAAATCGCCGTCGCCTTGCTCGAATTGGTGCTGATCGTGCGCGCCGATCGCAAACGCGACCCCGCCGCCCAAGACCTCGATCTCGACTCCTTCACCGCGGCTCTGACCAGTGAACGGCTCACCTGGCTGATCGAAATGGTGGAGCGCACCATCGCATCGACCGATTCGGAACTGTTCGAGCTGTGGGACGAGCAGGGACCGGAAGAGCTTGCGTCGTGGCGCGTTCCCGTCGTGGACGGTCTCGAGGATCTGCGCGTTCTGTCGGTCTGATTCCGTCGCCGCTCCATCACGTTTGCTTATCGGGCCACAACGGTTCGGTCTTGGTCAGATGCCCTGGTAGGACCCTATGGTCGAACGGATCACCGAGTGAGAACTGTGGCTCGTCGACGACGGGAATCCACGCTCACCCCGGACCCAGGAGCAGACCATCATGGCGACTTTCGTTCCGGCTGCGCGCGTCGACAGAATCAGGGAGTCGCCGAGTGTGGCTGCCGCACAACGAGTGCGCGAGCTGAAGGCCCAGGGCCGTGAAATACTCGACCTGACCGTCGGGGAGCCCGATTTCGACACACCCGACAACATCAAGTCTGCGGCGATCACTGCGATCAACACGGGTCAGACCAAGTACACCGCAGTCAACGGCATCCCGGCTCTACGCGAGGCAATCGCAGCACGCGCGGCTTCGCGAACCGGAATCCAGTACGCGGACAACCAGATCACCGTCGGCGGCGGCGCGAAACAGGTCATCTTCCTCGCTCTCATGGCGACGGTCGAAGCCGGCGTCGAGGTTATCGTTCCCGCCCCTTACTGGGTTTCGTACCCGGATATGGTCCTCGCTCACGACGGAACTCCGGTGATCGTTCAGTGCGAGGAGTCCGACAACTTTCTTCTCACAGCCGAAGCACTATCCGCTGCAATCACTTCGAACACCAAGTGGGTCATCCTCAATGCCCCGGGCAACCCCACCGGATCTGTGTACACCCGCGAGCAGCTGCAGGCCCTCGCCGAAGTGATCGAGGCCAATCCCCATGTCAGTGTGTTGGTCGACGAGATCTACGACGAGATCAACTTCGGCGACGCTCCGATCCCGAGTCTGCTGCAGGTCGCTCCGCACCTCCGTGATCAGGTACTGGTCACCAACGGAGTCTCCAAGTCTCATGCCATGACCGGGTGGCGACTCGGATACGGACTCGGAAATTCCGGATTGATCGGCGCCGTCAACAAACTGCAGGGTCAGAGTTCTTCCTGCCCGTCCTCGATCAGCCAGGCCGCAGCCGTGGAAGCCCTCACCGGCGACCAGAGTTTCCTCACCGAATCCGTACGAAGTTACCGACGACGACGCGACCTCTCGGCTCACCTCCTCAGTGTTGTCCCCGGGCTCGAGCCCGTCGTGCCGCAGGGTGCGTTCTACCTGTTCGTCAACTGTGCCGGCTTGATCGGCAAGCAGACCCCGGATGGCACCGTGATCGAGTCCGACCAGGATCTCGTCCTCTATCTCCTCGACGAGGCGTCGGTTGCCACCATTCAGGGTTCGGCTTACGGCGCATCGCCGTACTTCCGTATCTCCTTCGCCACCTCCGAGGCCGTCCTCGAAAAGGCCGCGGCACAGATCGCCGCGGCAGTCGAACGCCTTTCCTGATCTTTCATACTTTCTGGAGTACAAGATGATTCACGTCAAGACGAAAATTGATCGCGCGGACAAGGACCTGATTGCCGAACTGGGGACGTTCTCCGCGGCCACGATTCACGAGGCACAGGGACGTAAGGGCTCGCTGCATCCGGCGATCAAGCCGATCGACCGCGACATGAAGTTCTGCGGCTCCGCTTTCACAGTCAAGTGCCATCCCCGCGACAACCTCATGCTGCAGGTTGCGATCAGCTACGCACAGCCGGGTGACGTCCTGATCGTCTCTTCAGGTGATCAAGCCGCCGGCCAGTTCGGCGATGTTCTGGCCAATGCCTGTGTTGCGCGCGGCATTACCGCACTGGTCACCGACGGCGGAGTGCGCGATACCCGGGAGATCCGCGAACTCGGATTCCCCGTCTTCTCCAAGCACGTGTACATCGAGGGAACCGTCAAGGAATCTCTCGGCCCGATCAACCATCCCCTGGTCTTCGGAGAACAGGTCATTTATCCCGGTGACGTCGTCAAGGGTGACTGCGACGGCGTTGTCGTGGTCCGCCGCGAGGAGGTTGCCGAGGCAATCGAACTCTCGCGTGCCCGTGACGAAGCCGAAGCCGGGTACATCGAGCGTTACAAGCGGGGAGAGACCCCACTCGAGGTGAGCAATCTGACTGCTCTGCTGGAAGCCAAGGGCCTGGTGGTCGAATAACCTGCTGTGCGCCTTTATTAACCGCCCGCGGTTAATAAAGGCGCACAGGGTCGAAGGACTCAGAACCGCAACAGCACCTTCCCCGACACCGAAGCATCCTTGGCGACTGCGAAGGCTTCCAGAGCTTCCTCGACCGGATATTCGTGTGTGAGAACAGCATCGACAGCAAGCGAACCGTCGGCGAGGGCGAGCAGCACCTCGTCGATTTCGTCGTTGAAGCGGAATGAGCCCACCAACTCCAACTCTCGCGTGATCGCCAGCGAAATGTGTACCGGTTGAGGTCCGGACGGAAGAAGCCCGAGCATGACCACCCGTCCACCGCGCGTCGCCCCGCGAATAGCGGATTCGAGCCCGCGATGATTGCCGGTGCACTCGACGACCACGTCGGCATCGGATGCGGCGACTGCCTGGGCGTCGGTGGCCTCGAGAACCCGATCCGCACCGAGCGTCGACGCGATCTGCAGCGGAACGTCGTGCACGTCGACCGCGGTGATCGACTGCGCGCCTGCTCGTCTGAGCACAGCCACGACCAGTGCGCCGATGGGTCCGCAGCCGACGACCAGCGCCTTCTTACCGCGTACGTCTCCCGCTCGCGAAACAGCGTGCCAGGCAACGCTTGCCGGTTCGGCTACCGACGCAGTCCGCAGGTCCAACCCCTCGGGCAGTTCCCGGAGCATGCGCGTCGGGAGCACTGCGTATTTCACGAAGGCGCCCTCGGTGTGTGGGTACTGCGCTGCACTTCCCAGGTATGTGCAGCAGGGCGAGAGGTTGGGCCGATCGCTCGGGAACCGAGGCGCGGTCCCACCGGGCGTTGCGGGGTGTACGGCCACGGAAGTTCCAACTGCCGGCCCCGTTCCGTCCGCCGCGGCCGTCACGACCGTGCCGACCACCTCGTGACCGAGCAGCATCGGCGCCTTCAGAATCGACTCCCCCGCCGCGCCGTGCGTCCAGTAGTGCAGATCTGATCCACACACACCGCCGTAAGCGATCTCGATCACTGCCTGCTCGGCGGTCGGCGCAGTCAACGCAACATGCTCGACCCGCAGGTCACCTGCCGCATGGGCCACCACTCCGAGCGTCGTTTCCGGTAGTACAAAACTCATGATGCGCTCTCTCAGTCGTTGCGACGGATGAAGTCGAGGCCACCGGGCACCTGGAAGGTGGGGAGCACCTCGATGAGACCAAGATTGACGTGACCAGGGGCGTCGATCGCGAACTCGATGGTATCCGCGATGTCCTTGGTAGTGATGGATTCGTAGCCTTCGTAGAAGGTCTCCCACGCTTCCTTCATGGCTTCGGGCGTGCCGCCGAGGTTGCGACCGAAGATCTCGGTCTCGACCCGGCCGGGGCAGATCTCGGTCACTCGAATCCGCTTGCCGATGCAGTCGTTTCGCAGCTGTCGCGAAATCTGGTGCACCGCAGCCTTGGTCGCGTGGTAGGCAGTGTGGCCGTAGAAGTTGTACAGGCCGGCGATGGAGCTGATGTTGACGACATGACCTAGATCGCGCTCCACCATTCCCGGCAGCAGAATGCGGCACAGGTGCAGCACCGCACGAAGATTCACGTCCACCATCGCGTCGACCGATGCTTCTTCGGCGTCGAGAATGTTTCCGGTTGCGGACACCCCCGCGTTGTTGACGAGGATGTCGATCTCCAGTCCGCCGACAGCTTCGGCGAGCGCGGCGGTGTCGGTGATGTCCACGGGCAGAGGGATCATTCCGGTGCGATCGGCAACCTCACCGAGCTTGTCGGCATTGCGTGCGACGCCGTAGACCGTCAGTCCGCGCTTGGTGAACATCTCGGTGACGGCGGCACCCATTCCGGTGTTGGCGCCGGTGACGAGAGCTGTGCGGTAATCGGAGAAAGGCATTGTGTGCTCCTACAGGAAGAAATTGGTATGACCCGGCGGCCGCCGCGGACTGCAGGCGGCCACCGGGCCGGATCAGGAGTGACTCACGCGAGAAGTCACAGAGTGTCGCGTAGCGGAACGTGGGCGCGATCGGTGATGGTGCTGACCGCGATCAGCGTGCCGATTGCAGTGATGACCGCGTAGAAGGCGGGAACGTAGATACCGAATTCGGGGATCAACCAGGTCATCAACAACGGTGCGGTACCACCGAAGAGTGCGGACGAGATGTTGTAACCCAAACCGTAGGCGGAGTAGCGAACCCGCGTGGGGAACAGTTCGACGATCAGGATGTGGATGACGGCTGTGTGCCCGGCGAAGATCACTGCCATGAGGCAGGCACCGAGAACGGCGAGGCCGACGTTGCCGGTCACGATCATGGCATAGCAGGGGATCGCTCCGATCGCCATTGCCGCAGCTGCACCGGCGATGACCTTCTTGCGACCGATCCGGTCGGAGAGAGCACCCATGAACGGAATCGCGAAGCAGATCGCGACCAGGCTGGAGGCGGTGACGAGAAGCGCTGTCCCGGTCGAGAATCCGATCTGATCGCCTTTGAGGAACGTGGGCATGTACGAGAACAGAACGTAGTAGCCGGAACCATTCATCAGGGGAATGAACAGGGCGAGGATCATGGCGCGACGGTGCTCGGGAGTGGAGAATGCTTCCTTGAGCGGATTGCGCGACAAACCGCCGGATTCCTTGAGCCGCTCGAAGTTCGGGGTATCGGAGATCGCGCGGCGGATGTACCAGCCGATGATTCCCATCGGAATGGCCATGAGGAACGGGATGCGCCACGCCCACGATGCGAGTCCGCCGCCGTTGATCGCGTCGGCGTTGAGCCACGGCGACATGGCAAACGCGATCATCGTTCCGGTCAGCAGTGCGAGGAACGACGCGATCTGCGCGTAGCTCGTGATCAAGCCGCGCTTGCCTTCCGGGGCGTGTTCGGCGAGGAACGTCATGGCGCCGGCAGCTTCACCACCGACGGAGAATCCCTGCACGATCCGCAGAAAGATCAGCAGTGCCGGTGCCGCGATACCGATGGCCGCGTAGGTGGGCAGCAAGCCGATACCGGCGGTCGCCACGCTGATCAGCATGATGACGAACACCAACATCTTCTGTCGACCGATCCGGTCGCCGAGGATGCCGCAGACCACCGCGCCGAGGGGCCGAACGAAGAACGAGACCGCGTAGCCGGCGAACACCAGCATCAGCGCGTCGCTCGACTTCGATACGTCGAAGAACACGATGGCCAGTGCCGTCGCCATGAACGCGAAGACACCGTTGTCGTAGAGCTCGACGAAGATGCCGACGCAGCCCGCTGCGACGACTTTCCGGACCTTGCGCGGGTCGGCTACCTGGCCGTCTACCGCTTCGATGGTGTTGGTCATGCTGTCTCCAAAATAGACGCGCGGCGCGGAGCGCTCGCGGGGCGTGTGGTGCCGACGTGGCTCGGTACTCGGGCTTCCGAGGTGTGAAGAGGTATCCGGAGGGTGGTGAATACGTTCTCCACACGCCGCCTCAGCAAGGCGATGCGGTGCTGCTGTTCGCGGTGCTCTGCAACCGCCGTTGCGACGCTGCAGTTCCGGAATCGGACGCGGTGCCCGGGTCGGGCCTGTCCCAGCTGTGAGAGTGAAACGGTGGTGACGACTGCCAGCACCGGATAACCGGCGGTGACGCCTCTACCTCGATGCAGGACCAGAAGTTCGTTGCCAGCGGGTACTTCGACGGCACCGATGGGGACGCCGCGCGAGAGGACCTCGCCGGTGCCGGTGCGCTGTGGGAGCGGCTGCTCATCGGTAGATGCCAGCCGAAGCCCGATGTGATTGCTCTGATCGCCCACCACGAATTCGGTGCCGAACAGCGCGGCTGCACTCTCCCCGAAGTCGTCGATGTCGGGGCCGTCGGTCACGTCGAGCGTCCACACGTTGCCGAAGGACGGTCGGTCGGGCAACAACCGGAACAGCGGTAGCCGGAAGACCGGGTGGTCGATCGGCGGGCAGTCGGTGTCGACGACCAGCGTCTCCCCCGCGGTCAAGTGACGGCCGAATCCGAGGACCTGGTCGGGAGCGCAGCTGCCCAGGAGGTAGTCGGCCGTCAGCTCTCCGTGGACGGCGACGTAGACGCGCAATCCGTCGTGGATTCCGGTGACGGCAAGCCGCTGACCGGCTCGCCAGACGATCGGTTCCCACTGCGGTTGCCGATGTCCGTCCACCGTCACCGTTGCGGGTGCACCCGTGACGGCGATCAGCAGATCCGTGGACGCCGACGCTGAAAAGTCGAGGGCCGTCAACTCCAGTAGCGGGGCCTCGCGCCTACTACCCACCAACGCGTTGGCGATCTCCGCGCTGATCTGGTCGGCTGCGCCGCCCGTCGCCTGACCGAACTGTGACGCCGATCCACGCCCCAAATCCTGGACGGAGCTGATTCCGGGAGTCAGGACGGTGACGGTCTCAGCCATGGGGATCACCCCCTACGGGCAGGAGCGAGCGTCCGTCGAAGTCGTCCCAGCGATCGGCGTCGATCGCACGGAAGACGAACAGATCGCCCGGGCGGTAGGCAGAAATCTGCTCCGACGCCGGATCGACCAAGATGAGCGGGGTCCGGCCGATCACTGCCCAACCGCCGGGCGCAGGCCTGGCCGAAACGACTGCCTGACGTCCGGCCACCGCAACGGAACCGGCCGCGACGTGCGGTCGCGGGCTCGATCGGCGCGGGATGGGAAGGCCGAACGCCGGGCCGTCGAGCATCGGGGCGCCGCCGGGTGAGCCGTAGCAACGCATGACCAACGGGGCTGCGGAGTGAAGGCGCACCACTTCGGCTTCGGTGACGCCGAGAAACCGCGCTGTATCACCCAGGTCCGGGCCGTGTTCGCCCCCGTAGACGACGGGGATCTCGAACGTCCTAGGTTCACCTTCCAGCGGTCGGGGGATAGTCGTTGCTTCGCGAACCAGGCCGCGGACGGCGTCGTGGTCGGTGAGGAGGTTGTCGAACTCGACCAGCAGGGCGTCGTATGTCGGGATGACGCTGACGATGCCGTCGGCACCGAGATCGAAACGTGCAGCGATCGATCGAACGGTGTTCCAGTTCTGCTCGGCGGTCCCGCCGCTGACACTGACGCGAACGGCGGCGTCACCGCAGTCGGCGACGTAGGTCTTCACGCGGAACACCCGACATCACGGGCCCGCCGTGACGCCACGACCCGGGTCAGCGGCGCAATGGTGACACCGGCGGCCTCGAGCGCGGCGCGAATCGCCTTCGCGTTCGCGACGGCACCGGGGTTGTCACCGTGCACGAGGACCGTATCGGCGACAACCGGGATCAACGTGCCGTCCACAGCTTCGACGACTTCCTCGACCACCATCCGAACGGTCCGCTCGACCAGAACGTCGACGTCGTGAATCACCGCTCCCGGCTCGCTGCGGGGCACGAGAGTTCCGTCGGAGTTGTATGCGCGATCCGCGATTCCGACGATGCCGACGCTCAATCCGCGGGCAGTCGCCTCGTCGGCCAACGCCCCGTCCTGGGCGAGCACGATCAACGACGGATCGAAGGCCGCGACCGCATCGACGACGGCGCGCGCGTAATCCTGGCGTACGGCAACAAGATTCCCGAGCTTGCCGTGGGGAGCGATGTGCGACAACGACGTTCCGCTCGCGACCGCAAAGGCGTGAAGGGCGCCGAGTTGGAACAGCACGTCGGTTCGGACCTCGTTCTCACTGAGATCCATCGCGCGACGTCCGAATCCGGCGAGGTCCGGAAAACTCGGATGCGCGCCGATGCCGATACCGCGCGATACGCACCCCCGCACGGTCGCATCCATGGTTCGTGGATCGCCTGCATGGAATCCGCAAGCGATGTTGGCCGAAGTCAGCGTGTCGAGCAGAGCATCGTCGGCGCCCATGGTCCACGTGCCGAAACCTTCGCCGAGATCGGCGACAAGATCGATGCTGGTTGCCATTTCGGTCCTTCCGGTTCGTTTACTTGTTCGTACGGGCGCCGTTGCCCGTGGTTGGTCCGACTGTCGAAGTTCTGTGTGTCGACTTCGGTGTTTCTGGGACGCTACTCAGGAACGCCAAAGGGTTGTTAATACCGTTTCGCGTTGGGGTGATCGGAATTCGATATGTCCGTTGAGCTGGTAGTTTGCACAGCATGGACACGAGAAGGCTCTACTCGTTCGTACGAATTGTCGATGCCGGCAGCATCACCCGAGCCGCCGACATCCTGCACATCGCACAACCCGCCCTGAGCCAACAGATGACGTCGCTGGAAACGCAGTTCGGTCAGCAACTTCTGATCCGCAGCAAACAGGGTGTCGAGCCGACCGATGCGGGGCACGCACTCTATCGGCATGCTCAGGTGATTCTGCGTCAGGTGGAGAGTGCCCAGGCCGAGGTGTCCGTGGTCGGACGGGCGCTGGCGGGTGGCGTCTCGGTCGGCCTCGCCCCGTACAGCACCGCGACGGCAATCGCCTTGCCGCTCTTGGCCCGTGTGCGCGAGCAGCACCCGAATATCTTGTTGCACATCAACGAGAACTTCGGTGGCGTGCTCAGCGAAGCGATGATGACCGGTCGCATGGATCTGGCGTTGTTGTACGACGCCGGCCCGATCAAGGGTGTGACGTTCGAACGCTTGCTCACCGAGGAGCTGGTGGTGGTTGCCCCGTTCGGTACCGGACTGGCAGGCGAATCGGGATCCGACATCTCCCTGCCCGAGATCGCCGAACTGCCACTATTGCTTCCGGGTCGGATGCACACCATCCGCAAGGTGGTGGAGCAGGCTTTCGACCGTGCAGAGCAGCAACCGAACGTCGTGGCCGAAGTGGAATCGGTGATGACGCTGTCCGAGGCCGTACGCACCGGATTGGGCGCGACGGTTCTGCCGTGGTCGGTGGCCCGCAGGGTCATGGACGTCGAAGCGCTCGAGCTACGACGCATCGAGCCGGGCATCGAAGTGCATGTCTCCCTTGGCACCCCGGCCAATCAGCCCCTCTCCAAACCGGCCGAGGCGGTGCGCGATGTTCTGCGCACCGTCGTTGCCGATTACGTGAAGGGAACCAACGCGAGCGGTCAGTAGCCCGCCGACGGATCGATCACGGCGGCGAGGTCCTCACCTGCGGCGAATCGGGCGACGTTGGCTGCAACGTGATCTGCCAGGACGCGGGTGAGCGTCGTAGCCGGGTTGGCGACGTGTGGAGTGATGATCGCGTTGGGCAGCTTCCACAACCGATGCCCGTCCGGCAACGGCTCGGGATCGGTGACGTCCAGTGCCGCCCCGCCGATCGAACCGGCTTCCAGTGCGTCGACCAATGCGTCCGTGTCGACGAGGGTGCCACGCGCGATGTTCACGATCCAGCTCGACTCCGACATCTGGTCCAGTTCGGCCTTGCCGACCAGATGCCGCGTCGCGGATGTCGACGGTGCTGCGATCACGAAGTGATCTGCCTTGGACCAGATTTCGCCGGTGCGGTCGGCCGAGAGCGTTTCGGAAGCACCCTCGACAGGGGTCCCGGAGCGGGTGATCGCGATGACCTTGACTTTGGACGCGGCGAGGTACGGGATCAACGCACGGCCGATTCCGCCGCAACCGATGATCGCCACTGTCGAGCCCTGCAAAGTGCCCACCCGCGGGTCGAACTCTTCCTTGCGCCACGACTGCGCCGCCAATTGTTCGGGGAGAGAACGAACTCCGGCGAGGAGAAGCATCATCGTATGTTCGGCAACATTGCCCGCGTACGCTCCGGCAGCAGACGTCCAGACCCGCTTGTCGTCGATCACCTTGGCGTCGAACCAGGGCTCGATGCCGGCGAACGGCAACTGCACCCAGCGAACCGAATCGGGTAGCGACGACGGGAACGTCTCCGGCCCGTGTACCCACACGACGCCCTCGGCGTCTGCCAGTGGAACGAGAACTCCACCGGCTCGGCGTATTCCGTCGGCGACGTGAGGATCCTCGACGGGACCGAGGTGGATGCGAGGGGCGCTGGCGTCTGTCATGTGGGTGCTTTCTGTTCGAGTAGCGGACGATCTAACAGCGGACAATCAGACGACGGCCGTCATTCCGCCGTCGACGTAGAGGATCTGACCGTTGACGAAATCCGAAGCCGGGGAGGCCAAGAACAGTAGCGACCCGATCAGCTCCTCCGTACGGCCCCAACGTCCGGCGGGTGTCCGCTTGGCGAGCCACGCGGTGAACTCCGGATCGTTGACCAGCGCAGAGGTCAGTTCGGTGTCGAAGTATCCCGGTGCGATCGCGTTGATCTGCAAACCGAAGGGTGCCCAGTCGGCGCACATCCCGCGGGTGAGCATCTTGAGCCCGCCCTTGCTGGCTGCGTACGGTGCGATTCCCGCTCGGCCGAGTTCGCTCTGCACCGAGCAGATGTTGACGATCTTCCCGTGTCCGCGCTCGACCATGCCGCGGGCGAATTCACGTCCGACGTAGAACGCACTGGTCAGGTTGGTGTCCATGACACGCCGGAAGT
This sequence comes from Rhodococcus sp. T9N, assembly GCF_024436645.1. Taxonomy (NCBI): domain Bacteria; kingdom Bacillati; phylum Actinomycetota; class Actinomycetes; order Mycobacteriales; family Nocardiaceae; genus Rhodococcus; species Rhodococcus sp. T9N. Next base: position 257,627 of record NZ_JAMSKS010000007.1, read on the forward strand.
CGTCGTCGCCGAACTCGAGAAGCGGGGCGCGGTGCTGCACGCCGGTGTTGTTGACAACGATCTCGACCGGGCCGACCTCCGCCTCGATGCGTGTCGCCGCATCCCGGACGGCGGCCGAATCGGTGACGTCGAACGCGTATGCGTGCACCGTTGCGCCGGTCGCGTCGGCGATGCGTCGACGCTCGGCTTCGAGCACGTCGGAATTTCGGCTGTTGAGCACCACCACCGCACCCGCCTCGGCGAGACCAGTCGCGAGGGCCGAGCCGATGCCTCGGCTCGAACCCGTCACCAGCGCGACCTTCCCGGAAATGTCGAACGGGCCGGGGCTTGCGGTGCTACTCACGCTGTGACGCTCCTCTGAGATGTATGGATGTAGTCGACTGCCTCGCCCACCAGTGTGCTCGGTTCGGAGACGACATTCAGCGTGATGCCGCGCTCGTCGTCTGTAAGCGGTTCGAGAGCCTCGAACTGGGAGATGAGCAGACTCTCCGGCATGAAGTGCCCGGCGCGGAAACGCATACGTGCGGAGATAGTCTCGAAATCACCGGCCAGGTGGACGAACTGCACGTCGAGACCGTCCGGGCGCAACCGGCCCCGATAGTCCTTTCGCAGAGCCGAACAGGCAACGACGCCTGTTCGTCCCGCATCGGCACGCTCGGAAAGCCAGGCCGCGATCGCGTCGAGCCACGGCACACGGTCTTCGTCGGTCAACGGTGTCCCCGAACGCATTTTGGCGACATTGGACTCGGGGTGCAGATCGTCACCGTCGACGAAGTCTGCCCCGAGAGACGTGGCGAGACCCACTGCCACGGTGCTTTTTCCAGCACCGGCCACACCCATCACAACTACCTGCACGGTCATGCTTCGACCATGCCCGACTACCGAAGGCCAGACAATACTCGAGTGATACCGGTTCGCGAGGGTGCCATAGCGGAACGATCTAGGAACTTCTGCCCGTTCGAGCCCTATCCGTTCGCCTTCGCGATCGAATCCTTGCCCTCGGCCGCTCCACCCTCGATGGTGTCGTGTTGGATGGGAACGAACTTCTTCTTCGGCAGCAGGAACAGCCACGTCGCGAAGACGAACGGGCCCGTTCCGGCCGGCAGGCTGATCGGAGCAAAGGCAGACACCAGCGTGCCGTGGATGACAACAGTCACCAGTACTCCGAAGACGGTGTAGACGAACACACGCCACGACGGGTTGTAGAACACCGATCCGAGAGCAATTGCCGTCAGCACCGAACTGAGCCCGTAGAGACCATTGCCGATGTCGACGGTGTTTGCGCCCAGCGCCAGTACCGAACCCATCGCTATCGCGGAACCGATGAGCGCGAACAACGCCGCCCAACGCGACGCGACCAGCAGCGCGATCACGAAGATAATGCCGGTGACGGTGTTGTTGATCAGAAAGATCTGGGAGACGTTGCGGAACAGCGTGTCCCACAGGAAGCTGAAAGTAATTTCGGCATGAACTGACGCGTCCCCGATGTGCTGGGGAAACTGGCCCGCGCTGAGGTCTGACGTTTCGATCCGCAGGAACTGGAACGCCGCGAGGAGGAAGAACCAGTTGACGAGGTTGAACGGAAAGGTCAGCGCCGGTACGCCCCACGTCTTGAAGACATTGGCAACGGCCAGGAACGCGATCGTCGACGCGGCAGCTCCCACCACGAGGTAGATCCACAGCATCACACCGCCGGCAAGGAACGTCGGAAAGGCAGCTCCCACAAGAACTCCGTTGTATCCGTACAGGCCGATACGCATCGAATCGTCGTCGGAGTGCAGCATCATGCCGGTGACGGTGGATACCACCAGACCCACCACGGCACCAATTGCGACGGTGATCGTGTCCGCGGCTATCGCTCCCCAGAAGATACCGACCAGAAACAGCAGGCCCGTCAGCGCATTGCCCTGGAACATCACCTGCCCGGAGCCTTTGAGATTGGTGTCGATGAATCTGAGCACGACGTTCTTGTCCGCGACGTCGTCCCAGGGTTTGGTGATGGTGGTCATCGCACGTCCCTCGATCCTTCTCCGACGATCCGCGTCATCCCCACAGCGGGACGGGCGGAATGGTGGTGTCCAGAACTGCCTTTCGCACCAGAGCCCAGAAATCACGAACCTTCGCCTTGACGGGTTCGCTCTCCGGACCGAGGACTTTGAAGATGAGACCGGCGTCGTTCGGTAGCCGACTCGCTCCGGAAACGACCTTGCCGTCACGGCCCGGAACTACCTCTTCGAGAATCGCGTCGGCGTGCTCCTTCGGTGTCAGCAGGATGACATTGCCGAACACGTCGTGGTCGCCCATGATTCCGCCGTATCGCACGGGGAAGCGTGCCGGTTCGATCACCAATTTCTCGGTGAAGAGGTTCTTCCCGTCCGGACGCTCCGCCTTGATCATTGTGGAGTACAGGTCGTAGACGAACATCTCTCCGCCGTCGTGGTACTTGCGACCCGACATCACGATCTCCGAGAACAACAGCGTTGCAGTCGGATCCACCGTGATGTCGGTGCGCGCGTAGTACCTCGCGTTGCGGTGTGGGATCGTCACCCCGGGCATCAGTTCGAGATACGAATTCTCCGCGAGCACCACTTTCTGGAGTTGCGACGCGTGATTGGCATCCATCCGGTGAACCTTGGTGGCCGACTGAGTGGTCACGTGCGCGAGGGAACCCGGTTCCATCTCGATGGTCAGGAACAGTCGATCGCCTTGCAACACACTGCCGGACGTCGAGATCATGTAGACGCACGGCATGGTCGGCAACGCTTCGTCCCAGTACAGCGCCTGCTGAACGAGCAGCGGTGTCTTGCGGTACATGTCCCGCAGAATCGTCTTGTCGCCACGGTCGACAAATCGCATCTCGAGAACGCCGGTCTTCCCGACCTTGCCGGCCGGGGCCTGCTTCGGCTGGTCCTGGTACTGGTCGAGTTCCGGGATGGTCGGGATCGGCCCCGGGAGCGACCGCGATGCTCCCGGGACGGACGTTGCGCTCACGGTGCGCTCGCTCCCACTTCCTCTTCGTCGAAGAGGACTCCGTGCACGATGAGGTCCACCACTTCCTTGATGCCTTCCCCGGTCATGCAATTGGTGAAGACGAACGGCTTGTCGCCGCGCATCCCCTTGGAGTCGCGATCCATGACTCCGAGATCGGCGTTGACGTACGGTGCGAGATCGGTCTTGTTGATGACCAGGATGTCGGACTGCGAGATTCCCGGACCGTTCTTGCGCGGAATCTTGTCGCCTGCGGCCACATCGATGACATAGATGAAGAAGTCGACGAGAGCCGGACTGAACGTCAGTGTGAGGTTGTCGCCGCCACTTTCGATGAACACCACGTCGGTGTCGGGGAACGTCTTCTCCATGTCCTCGACCGCCGCGAGATTCATACTCGGGTCTTCGCGGACGGCGGTGTGGGGGCAGGCTCCCGTCTCTACGCCGACGATACGTTCCTCCACGAGAACACCTTTGAGAGCCTTGCGCACATGCTTGGCATCTTCGGTGGTGACCACGTCGTTGGTGATGATCAGAACGCTGGTGCCCCGCTTGATGAACTCCGGTGTGATCGCCTCGATGAGCGCGGTCTTACCCGAACCCACGGGTCCGCCGATTCCGATGCGCGTTGTCTTCTTCATCGTTCTCCTTCTAGTTCATGAACATTCGGACGTGCGCCTTGACGTGCACCGCAGCCAGAATGTCGATCATCGGGGCGAAATTGGACATGTCGTCGAGTCCGTAGTCACGCACTGCGGCGTACTCACGGCCGGCGCTCTGATTGACCTCGAACAGAATCTCTTGCGTCGTGAGGTGATCGACTCGGACGATACGAAGGGCAGCGCCGAGCAACGTCATCGCGACACCGTACTGATTGACCGTGAAAGCGTCCTCTTCCGGAGAACCCATCTCCGCGAAAGCAATTCCGAGGCCGACGGGGTAGGTACCCGGCGTCTCCCCCGATGCGATCGCGGCCAACCACTTGTTGAACAGGGTCTCACCGGCCAAGCGCCCGCCGAGTTCGGCCAACTTCTTACCCATGCGGGTACTCATCGTGCGTGCTTCTTCGTTGAGTTTGCGTTCGATCACTGCATGATCAGCGGCGAGGATCGCCGAGAAATCACCGGCTGCCGCACCCCGGTGCGCCGCGAGTACGGCGATACCGTCGCACGTCGCGCCCTGATGGGCGGCCGAGAGCACAAACTCCCGCAGCGACGGACCACCCGTGACAATTCCCTGCGCCACGGCCGATTCCAAACCGTTGGAGAACGAGAAGGAACCGACCGGGAACATGGAATCGGAAAACTGCATCATCCGCATCGCGCGGTTGATGCTGAGCCCGGATCCCTCAGACGAGAGGGTCATGGGTATGCCCCTCGCCCTCACGCGCGGCCGCACCGAACAAACGGCGTGCCTCGTGTGGAGCGATGTAGGGAATTACCTCGGCGCCCGGGATGAAGGTGTACTCGATGCCCTCGAAAGCATGTGTCCGCATCACCGAGCCCATGACCGCCTTGTCGACCGTCAACGGAACGTAGACCTTCATTCCCTTCACCACCGCAGGCCAGTGCTGGTTACCCACGGCATGTCCCAACTCCAAGCACGTCTGAATCATCTTCTCGGGCGTCACCTCGACCAGTGCGCTCAGGTCGATCTCCAACACGTCCTTGAGGTTGATCCTCGCCACGACGACGGTGTTCGCCTGCTCGTCCCACAGCAGAATGTCGCCGTCCTGCAACTGAATACCCCGATCGAGCGAGACGGCCAATTCACGGCCACCGATCGTGGTGCGTCGTAACCGACTCTTCTGCGCTTCCCACTGATCGAGCGACAAGACGTCGACTACCGCATTGTCGAGTCGACCGGCCCACTCCTCGTCGGTCTCCTTCCCGAGCAGCGCGTCGACTCGCGTCGGCTTTCCGCTCGGCGCGGTCATCTCGCCGTGCGTGTGTGGCGTCGCATCGGCGCCGTGCGTGTGTGTGATTGTTCCCGACACTGGAGACCCCTAACTGAAGAAGTAAAGTTGGTTCAAGCGAATGGATTCGGCAGGTTCGACGTATGCGTGGACGCCGTCCGCAGTCACCGCGAAGGTCTCCGGGTCCACCTTGATTTCCGGAGTGGCCGAGTTGCGAACCAGATCACGCTTGGTGACTGTTCTGGTCCCCTCGACAGCAACAACCTGACGTTCGAGACCGAGCCGGTCCTTGATGCCGTCGTCGAGTGCCGCTCGCGAGACGAACGAGACCGAACTCTGCGGCAACGCCTTGCCGAATCCACCGAACATCGGCCGGTAGATCACCGGTTGTGGTGTCGGGAGTGAAGCATTCGGATCTCCCATGGCATGCCAACTGATCAGACCGTTCTTGATGATCGTCTTCGGCTTCGCACCGAAAAATGCGGGCTCCCAGAGAACAAGATCCGCCATCTTCCCGACACCGATCGACCCGACCACATGCGAAAGACCAAACGTCAACGCGGGATTGATCGTGACCTTCGCGACGTAGCGCAACACGCGGAAGTTGTCGTGCGTCGGTGAATCCTCGGGCAGCTTTCCGCGGGACCGCTTCATGCAGTCCGCTGTTTGGATCGCGCGTAGCCAGTTTTCTCCAACCCGGCCCATCGCCTGTGAGTCACTCGAGAACATCGAGATGACGCCCATGTCCTGCAGTACGTTCTCGGCACCGATCGTCTCGGCGCGAACGCGGGACTCGGCAAACGAAACATCCGAGGGCACTTTGGGATTGAGGTTGTGACAGACCATGATCATGTCGAAGAGCTCGGCCTGAGTGTTGATGCCGTACGGCAACGTCGGATTGGTCGACGCCGGAAGTACGTTGTCCTCGCCCGTCACCCGCAGAATGTCGGGTGCGTGACCACCACCCGCACCCTCGCTGTGATAGGTGTGAATGGTACGGCCTTCGAAGGCCGCGATGGTGTCCTCGACGTATCCGGCCTCATTGAGGGTATCCGTGTGAATGGCGACCTGAACGTCCATTTCGTCTGCCACCCGAAGAGACTCACGAATTGTGGCCGGTGTCGCGCCCCAGTCCTCGTGGACCTTCAGACCGGCCGCACCGGCCTTGATCTGTTCGACCAGCGACTGATGCCCGGACGAGTTCCCCTTGCCCAACATGCAGACGTTGACCGGCAAACCCTCGTTGGCCTTGAGCATCATCTCCATGTTCCAGATACCGGAAGTGATGGTGGTGCCGTTGGTTCCGTCGGTCGGGCCGATGCCGCCACCGATCAGCGTCGTCACTCCCCCACTGAGCGCGTGGTACGCCTGCTGTGGTGACACGAGGTGCACGTGCGGATCGATGCCGGCTGCAGTGAGGATCATCTGCTCACCGGAAATCGCGTCGGTCGCCGGACCGGTGGTCAGCCCCGGGGTGACGCCTTCCATCGTGCTGGAGTTTCCCGCCTTGCCCCAGCCGACGATCTTGCCGTCTTTGATTCCCACGTCTGCCTTGACGACGCCGATGGTTGCATCGACGATGACCACGTTGGTGATCACGAGGTCGAGGGCACCGTCGATGCTGCACGACTCCGGATCCTGGCCCATGCCGTCGCGCAGCGTCTTGCCGCCGCCGTAGATCGACTCGTCGCCGATCGTTCGAAGATCTTCCTCGACCTCGATGTACAGGTCGGTATTACCCAGCCTGATCTGGTCACCCGTGGTGACCCCGAACAGACCCGAATACTCTTGTCTCGAAATGCTTGTCATGGGTGTTGCTCTCCTTCGTCCGCCGTGAACGAGAATCAGTCGGTTTGAGGTTCGGACAGGAAGCCGAGTTCTTCGGCACGCTGGACGGCTCCGGGGAGCCTCGGCCGGTAGGCGGCGTGGGTCGGCGCCCAACCGTCGACAAGTCCGTTGAAGCCTTGCACTCGTTGCTTGCCGCCGAACGGCACCAACGTCACTTCCTTCTCGTCGCCCGGCTCGAACCTGACCGCCGTGCCCGCGGGAATGTCGAGGCGCCAGCCGAAGGACTGTTCACGATCGAAGGACAACGCGCGATTGACTTCCATGAAGTGGTAGTGCGAACCCACCTGGATGGGACGGTCACCGGTGTTTCGGACTCGCAACTTCAAACGTGGACGGCCCTCGTTGAGTTCGATCGGCTCGTCCCGCAACACGTATCCGCCGACCGGTACTTTCTTCTCGCCGCCGGAATCCTTCTTCGTCGATTTGCTTGCCATCTTGGAGTGCTCCTGACATCTCGGTCGGGCTACTGGATCGGAGAGTGCACGGTGACGAGCCGGCTACCGTCGAGGAACACCGCCTCGACCTGCACACGTGGAATCATCTCCGCCACACCGTCCATCACGTCGTCGACCGTCAAGGCGTGCGATGCGTCGGCCATGACCTCCTCGAGAGTCTTGCCCTCCCGAGCTCCCTCCAGGGCGGCTGCAGTGATAACTGCGACGGACTCCGGGTGATTGAGTTTGAGCCCCTTTGCCTTTCGCCTCAGTGCGACATCCGCCAACATGAGGATTGTCAGCTTGTCGAGTTCTCGCGGTGTCAGATGCATTCTGAACGCTCCTTGTCGATCATGCGGTAACTCCCTGTCGTCGAATACATGTCAGCTCCCCTGTTCCGTCGCTTCGGTGAGAGGTTCGGCCGCTTGCTGGACGAAACCGCTCCTCCTGCCGCCCGAGTACTCGTTGATCGCGTCCAGAACCGCCTGTGCATGTTCCGAGGCGACCAGCACCTCGACACGCAACCGCTCGGTGAACACGACGTCGTTGCGTTGTCCGCGGAACTTGAGCGAGGCCGAGTCACTCGCGGAGACATGCGCTTCCGATACGACTATCGACTCCGCTCCGGCGGCCAGCAGCGCCTCCCGTAGCTTCTCAGACTCGATGGTCTGCAATACCGCGGTGATGAGTTCGTGCTTCGGGGCGCCGAGGTTCGGAACAAGTTTTGCCCCCTCGACCAGGACCCCCGAGTCGAACCCGCTGGTCTGCGGCGCACCACCCGCGTCCACGAATGCGGCGTTGTAGCGGTATGCGTCCATGCCTTGCTGACGACGGTCGATGTCCACCTGGTCTTTCGGGGCCAGCTTGAGACCGATGGTCTTCTCGATGCCCGTGGCGATCAGCCAGGTCACCACGAACGAGAAAGCGATGACGACGATCAACGCCAGCGCCTGCTCGCCGAGTAGTCCTGCCCCGCCGCCGAAGAAGAGTCCGTCGCGGCCGATCGAATTGATGGCTTTTTCGCCGAACAAACCGAGAAGGAGTGAACCGAGGATGCCGCCGATGAAGTGGACCGCGATGACGTCGAGCGCGTCGTCGAACTTGAAGATCGACTTGAGCGCGAGCGCGAAGTGGCAGACCAGTCCGGCAAGCGCGCCGATCGCCAACGCGGAGAAGGTGCTGACGAAGCCGGCGCAAGGGGTGACGGTCGCGAGACCGGCTACCGCGCCGGTGATTCCGCCGATCGCCGTGGCCTTGCCCTCGGTGTACCTTTCGATGACGAGCCAGACGACCATACCGCCCGCTGCGGCGATGTGAGTGTTCATCAAGGCTTGTGCCGCAACACCATCGGCGGCCAATCCGTCGCCTGCGTTGAATCCGAACCAGCCGAACCACAGGATGCCTGCGCCGATCAACGCCAGAGGCACCGAGTGCGGGACTGCCTCGGCGTTGGGCCATCCCGGACGTTTACCGACCACCAGCAAGATTGCCAGGGCGGCGGCGCCGGCGGATGCGTGGACGACAATTCCGCCGGCCCAGTCCTGAGCTCCGCGGAGCGCCAACCAGCCTTCGGGATTGAAGAGCCAGTGCGCAATCGGGGGGTAGACGATGATCGACCACAGCACGAGCAGAACGGCCCAGCCCAAGGGCTTGAGCCGGTTTGCGGTCGCACCGGTGATCAGCGCGGGCGTGATGATCGCGAACATCATCTGATAGACCACGAACGCCAGAGTCGGTACCGCGACTGCACCTTCGATCAGGTGGAAGCCCGGGGCGGCGGCTGTGTGTATGTCCTGCAAGCCGAACAATTTGAGGTCACCGAGGAAGCCGGAACCCCAGTCTCCACTGAACGCGAAGCTGTATCCGAACACGACCCAGGTAATCGAGACGAGTCCGAGTGGGACGAGGTTCTGCTGCAACATGACGAGCGCACTGCTACCACGCACCAGACCGGCGTAGAAGAAGGCGAGTCCGGGAACCATGAAGAGAACCAGACCCGCGGAGATCAGCACCCACGCCGTGTCCCCACTGTCTATCACTGCTTCGGCTAACACCATTTCCATCGACATCGACGACCTCCGAGCATTATTCGGACCTGAACAAAGTCATTGGTTAGAGCAGCAATTCGCGATGTTCCGGTTCGCTGCGACAGTTACGCTACGCCCCATAGTTGCACCTTCTCAGCAAAATCGGGGGAACATCCGGTTTTCACGTTTAGTAGAGCATTGTTCTGGGAAAAGATGGGACTTTGCCTAAACATTGCGGACGCTCCACAACCTGCAATTGCGAGACTAAATCTCGCCGAAAGTGGTTTAAGTCCTGCAAAATGGGGAACGTAGCCGCAGGTGAGCGCCACTTTCGGAGCAGAAATGCCGTTTCCAGCTCGGGACTTAGCTCCCTAACCAAGACAATCGCGAGCACCTTATGCGATTACCAACGTCGGTGACCCGCCTATCCAATCGGGTAGGTAATTTCACCGAACATCTTCTCACCTGTTCAGATGATTAACCTTCACCGCACTGAGGGCAATCCTGTCGTTAATATGTTCTTAATCCGTACTGGATATTTCGACTGGAAGATCAAAGATCACCTTTCGATAACCTTTGAAGGTGAAATGACTTTCGCTGTAACTCTTTTGTTATGCAGAACCCTAGAGGGGAGGATTGATCCCACCAGGCGAGCACTCGGATGCCGGACAAAGTCAGCCACTTCGACGGCTCCCCCGCCTTTGTGTCGACCTCGAACCACACCCGCCCCGGTTGGCGACCGGCCTGGAGCCACGTCCCATCCGAGGCTCGAGCGGCCCGGATCATCTCGATCGCGTCCGCCATTCGCGGATCAGGCTCATTTCCATCCGACAACGACGCTTCGCGGAAGTAGTCGGCTGCGTTGAGCACGTTGTAACGCCACCGGAACGGGTACGCGAACCGGCCGATCCAGTCCCCCACCGGTTCCCCGGTCGAGAGTCTCCGGAACAGACCGCGCTGCAGCAAGAATTCCTCACCGGATCGTCGAGCCGCGCGCGTCTCAATTGTTCCCCCGGTCGCGATCTCGTACGCGAGAAGCCCTTTGAGTGAATTGAGGGTCGAATGGAACGACGATCGGGTCGAACCTTCGATCCACTCGCAGTTCCAACCACCATCCGGAAGTTGATGCCGCACAAACCAATCAGCCAGTTCATCAACGCGCATGTCGAGCCACACACCGTTTGCCACCGTCCAGGCGTTGATGCAGCAATCGACCTCACCGTCCCAGTACGGCCGGCCCTCGTACTCCCAGCGACAGTTCTCCGCGAGCAGTTCTGCGGTACGACGCTCCCGCAGAACACTGGCGTCGAGGCCCCACTCACGCAAGGAGTTGAGCGTCCAAGTAGTTGCTGTCCAGGGTTGCGAACCTTCTTCTGCTGCTTCGGGTCCCACGAAGTCGAATTCTGCCGGGAAGAACGCCCCACCCGCCCATTGGCCGTCTCGATCCTGCAATGAAAGCAGGCGTGCACCAAATCCTTTGGTAGCGATCGACGCGCGCGTCGCCGCCCACACAGTGGGCGCTTCGTTCAGCAGGTCGCGCTCCACCTGCCACCGAATCGCCGGATCCGAATCGAGGAGCCACGCGAGCAAGTCGGCTCGGGGTGCCATCTGGCAATACTATCGAAAGGCGAAGCAGGCCATCCGGTTAACACATTTCTCGACGTCTGATGCAATGGTGAACTCCGGACCCGTTGCGTGGCCTACACCGGATAACCCAACGCCGCCCGCACCGCCACGATGTCGGCGGCAGCGACCTGCATAGGCTTGTCCCCCAACCGAATCAACGTGCCAGTGGGCAGTTCCTCTACCACCGCAGATTGGGGCAGCGCGCTGCGATCGAACGTAACTCCTGAATGGAAGTATGTTTCCCATCCCACCTCGACCTCAGCTTTCGACCGCTTCTGAAGATCTATGTAGTCGCCGATGCTCCACCGAGCTCGATCCGGTTTCCAATGCTTGACGATAACTTTCATGATCGCGTCTCCGATGTCAGGGCCGAGCAGCTGCCGGGTGCTGTCGGTGAGCTGCGTCTCCGTCGGCAACGACACCCGGACACTGTTGGGGGCGCTGGTTTCTAAGCCGCCGACCCCGGCGATAATCCGCCGCGCGGTCCCGTCCTCGGGCGACAAACCGATGCTGTACCCCGGTCCGGGGGTGTCCGAATACCCCATCTCCTTCGAGCGGGAATGCTCGAAGATTTTCACCAACCCGTCCACACTGAGATCCGCGGGGCCTTTGTCCAGTTTTTTGGTGTACACCCACGGCAACGCCAACTCCGGGTCGATCTCTTCCAGATCGTCGAGGAAGGCCCGCATCGTCTGCGCCACTTCCTGACTCGACTGCACCCGCGTGCCCCAATATCCGATCACGGTCGGCCATCGCCCGACTATGCTCATCGCCCCGTCCTTTCCAATCCGACCTGATCTCCATAGCCCGACACTGCGCGCACTGCCACGATGTCGGCGGCATGGACGTGCATAGGCTTGTCTCCCAACCGGATCAAAGTGTCAGTGGGTAGTTCCTCGATCACGGCGGCTTGGGGGAGCGCGCTGCGCTCAAGGCATGCCATGACATAGTTTCACCACGGCAAAGCATATGTAGGGCAAGTTGGTTCAGCCGAGCCATTCGGAGATGGTGGCGTTGTCGATGCCGCCACCGAAAGAGTGGAACACCAACAACGCTTGCCCCGACATCACCAGGCGGCCGTCCTCGGTGAGGCCGATATCGAGCATCCCCGCTTGCCCATGCACCTGACACCACACGAAGTCGGGAACCCGCAACAACCCCGACGCCGGGTCCGTATCGAGGTCCGCCGGATGAAGGGACACTTCACCGAAGACGTTGTCCTCGAACGCTTCCGCGGTCTCACGGTCCACCAACACCAGCGGGCCGGCACCGATCAGTCCGTCGGTAGGTTGCCGGGTCAACACGAAGTGCGCCCTCTCCACGGTCGGCGGCGAGGTTGCGGTATCGACAACTGTGCGATCCCCGACAAACCCTGGCTGTTCCGGGACGACGACCCAGTGGTCCATTGATTTCTCCTCTTGAAGTGTTGTGGTCGAAGTAAATTCGAGATTCTTGTACTCACATGGCTAGCCGTTGCCCAGGTCTTCGAGAACGTCGGCGAACACCGCCGGTAGCGCGCAGTGCTCACGTACCGTGGCACGTCGATGCTCGTCGAGCCACCGCAGTGTCCTCTCTCGATCACCGGCAGCAGCGACCTCACGAAACTGTTCCCAGAACATGACAAGTGGACCTGCCGGGTCGTCAGCCCGGCCGCGGAAGTATTCAATCGCGTTGTCGATAACCTCGAGCGGTGAACCGGTGTCAGTGATCACACGCAGCCCCGCCAAGATTGTCCAGCGTGCTGGACCCGACTGATTGCGCTCAAGGTACTGCTTCTTACGGAGTGGGGTGAGTGCCTCCATCGATCGTGCGTCGAACAGCTCGGATGCTGGCCCCTCAGCCCACCAGATCACTAGCTCGGCAGGGAGACGGTATCAAAGATATCAATCTGGCGGCCATGGTAGTCGTGTCCGCTATGCCTGCTGTCGTAGTGGTCCTGCCACTCAGTGAGTGTTCCGGGATCGAGGGGTTCGATGAGTGGTAGGTGAGTAATCGTCAGTTTCTCACGGTTGGGAATCGGATCGATCCCGACGGTGTCGAAAAACCATCGCACCGGAGTGTGCAGCAGCTTGGCTCGCAACCCGCTCCCGATGATCGTCCAGTTCGGCCCGAGCTTCTTAACCGCCGCTCCCAACACCTTCTCCCACGCAGCGCCTCTCCCCTTTTTCGGAGTCAGGTCTGCGATCGCATCTATCGCCATCTCCCGCAACTGATCCCGGTCCATGAGATATTGTCAAGACCTGTGGATGAGGGTGTTTCAGGCGACCTCCGTTTCGCTT